>JBOHHD010000112.1:0-2631 GCA_050700515.1 Pseudonocardiaceae bacterium | reverse complement strand
GAGCCGCGGTGACCGCGGCTCCTTCTCCCCAAACAGCGATCTCCAGACGAGTTGTGGGTTACCGGAAACATGCGATTTGAGATACCGACAGGCAGGCATGAGCCGGTGGGCTGCGGGGTAGACCTACGACCATGACGTCACGTCCCGAGTCCGTTGTCGAGGTGCTGCTGGAGCGCTTCGGCCGGACGTTCGCCGACCAGGCCGGCATCCGGCTCGCCGACAAGCCCGCGCCGCTCTACCAGTTGCTGGTGCTGGCCACCCTGGTCAGCGCCCGGATCTCGGCGGACATCGCGGTGGCGGCGGCGAAGGAACTGTTCGCCGCGGGCTACCGCACACCGCATCGGATGCGGCAGGCGAGCTGGCAGGACCGGGTGGACGCGCTCGGCCGCGGCCATTACCGCCGGTACGACGAACGGAGCTCAACCATGCTGGCCGAAGCCGCCGAGCTGCTGCTAGACCGTTGGCACGGTGACTTGCGCAGGCTGCGCAACGACGCGGGCGGGAACCAGGAACGGATCCGGGAGCTGCTCACCGAGTTCAAGGGCATGGGACCGGTGGGCACGGACATCTTCCTCCGTGAAGTGCAGGCGGTCTGGCCGGATGTCGCCCCCTCCGTGGACGGACGCGTCGCGCACGGCGCCGAGCAGGTCGGGCTCCCGTCGAGCGCGCGGAATCTGTCCAAGCTCGTCGACTCGCCCACCGACCTGGCACGGTTGGCGTCGGCACTCGTTCGGGTCTCCCGCGAATCCGGTGCCGCAGAGGAGATCAAACAGGCCAGCAAAGACCGGTGAGGGATACCTGTAGCCGTCTGTTATACGGACGGGGCCGGGCGGCGCACGATCTGGCGGTACTGCTCGTGGAAGTCCTGGACGCAGCTCAGCGTCGGATAGCAGCTGACGAGTGCAGAGTTGAGGTCACGAGCGTGCGCGAGGACAGAGCCGAGTGCGCTGGTAGAAGCCAGTGCCTGGACGCCGAGGGCAGCGGCCTCGTCTGGCGCGCCCAAGTGGACCAGTGAAATGGCCAGATCGAGACGAGCAATGGACCCTTTACCGGGTGAGCTGCTGCCGTCGGCCGACTCGTGCACGGCAAGGGCCGCTTCGCTGTGCGTTTTGGCCGAGTGGAAGTCCTGGAGCCAGAGATATGCCTGCGCGGGATGAGCAGCAATTGCATAGGACGCCGTCTGGCCGGTGTCGAGGGTGAACCGGAGGGGTGTCTGCGTGGGCATCCGGCCATGCAAGTTCCGAGCCTCGGCAAACAGCGTGGTGAACCTCTCCCGATCACCAAGCTGATGTGCTTGGTTGGGCTACTGCACCAACATCCGGTGAACAAGTGGGGACAATGCCGATTCTGTCGGTGGCCTCGGCGGAGCTGGCCCCCGAGATGGCTGCTGTGGCCTCGGCGTCGGCGGTGCGCTGTTTACCAGGCTTACCAGGCGCTCGACTTCGCCCTGGGGCAGCCCTGGACGTCGTGTGGTGGCAGCTGGGTGTGAGCACGGGCCGAGACCTGACCTCGACGCAGGTGCGGAAGTGGCTGGAACAGCGCGACCAGGCAGCGGATGGGGTCAGCGGGCGCGACGCCGACGACACGGTGGTGCTGGAGACCACGAGCGAGTAGCACCTGCCCGCACCGGCGGCCAACCCGAACGCGCCCACCTTTGAACACGAAGAGCGACATCCTGACATCACCATTGTTCTCTAGTTAGACCCTTGGTAGAGTAAGTGCATGGTTACTGATCTAGGGGTGTGGCGATGAGAAGCAAGGCGGGCGCGCTGACGTGGCTGGCCTCCGGGGTGGGGGCGATCGGCAGCACCCTGATGGACCTCGGCATGCAGTCGGCGCTGCTCGTCCTGGGGTTGATCATCGCCATCCCACTTGCCGTCTTGCCGCTGCTGATCACCGCTCTCGCGCTCGTTGCGGTGTATGACTGCGATCCGCAACGGCGAGCGGCGGCGGCGAAGGTCCTCGATCGGCTGCTGGTCAGCCTACGATCGGGTCAGCGACATGGCCGATGAACAGCGGTGCCCCGGTCGGCTTGTGCACGATCGCGAAGGCGAACGGCCGGTCGGCGCGGACCACGAAGCGCTGCTGGGCGGGCGCGGACACCACGAAGGACAGCCCCGTGACGGCGGCTGCCTCAGTGCCCCACTCGTCAACGGTGATGTTCGCCCGGTGCACCGCCTGTTCAAGCGCGAGCCCCGCTGGGGAGATGCCGGAGAAGTCGTCCAGGGCGGTCAGACCCAGCCTGTTCAGCGCAGGCAGCAGGTCCAGATCGGTGGTGAAGTCCCATCTCGGCAGGGACAGATCCACCTGCTCGGCCCGCAGACCCGCCTCGACCTGGTTCAGCGTCTGGGGGGAGAGCACCTCGGCAGGCGGGCGCGCTCCCCGAGGAACGATCACTCGCATGGCAAGCTCGCTGGCGGCGTACGGCAGCTCAACCGCCTGCCAATCCTCGCCGCTGGCGTAACGCAACGATTCCCGCTGATGCATCATGGGCGTCGCGACGGTCGTGCCATCGGCGCGGGTGAACGTTTCCCTCGTCGTCGGGTCCTTGGCGAACGGGGTCTGCCAGTCCGCCCTCAGATAGACGGTGTTGGCGAGCACCAGCCGGGTGGCCGGATCCAGCTGGTCGAA
>JBOHHD010000111.1:0-2889 GCA_050700515.1 Pseudonocardiaceae bacterium | reverse complement strand
TGCTAAGCGCCGTCCCGGGTATCACCATGCACCCCTGGACCGCCGACCTCCTCGAACGCCGCGCACCCGACCTCACCCCCCACCACCAGCGCGCCCTGGCCATGCGCATGCGCAGAGTCACCGACGGCGCCGCCGACTACCTCGACCTACTCGACATCCCCCGCCACCACGCCGCCCTGGGCCAGTACGACGACCTCGCCGACGTCGCAGTACAGGTCACCCAGGTCTTACCCGGCACCTTGGCCGTCGCCGCCTACCTCGCTGAAATCCGCCCCCTCATCCCACCGACCGAACGTGCCTGGTCTTCGGTGGCCGAACTCGAAATCATCAACTTCTTGACCATTGGCGACCTCCCCTCTGCGGTCCAGCTCGCCGACACCTTTCATCACAACATCGAAAACCGCGCCAGCGCCGACCCGACCAACACCCAATGGCAACGCGACCTGTCCATCAGCCACAACAAAGTCGGGGATCTGGCGGTGGCCGCAGGCGACCTGGCCACCGCCCAACAACGCTTCCAAACCAGCCTCACCATCCGCGAACGACTCGCCGCCATGGATCGGACTAATGTGCAGTGGCAGAAAGACCTGGCGTACGTCCAGCGACGAATGGCTGATCTGATGAACAGTGCAGACGTAGAGGACGGAGCCGGTCGAGATTCCGACGAGTCGCTGGAGACAGCATCTGCTCCGACGTCAGGCGGCCTGGGGTCCCGGATCACTGGGGCCGTCGCCGGTCTGTTCCGGTCGAGCCGGCGACGACCCTGATACGCGGGCCGCCGATTTCGGTACGTCGACTAAAACGATCATGGCTGAACGATCATCCGAGGTCGGCGGTCGGTCAGTAGCCTGGCGTCCGCACTCCTCACCGGCCGGTTGCGCACCAGGGCATCGGCGAGCGCCTTATACCTGCGATGACATGAGTCGTGCCAGATAACGAAGGAAGCAGAGCCGACCATCGGCCAGCGCATCCGGGAATTGCGCCGATTCAGCTACACCCAGGCTGAGCCGGCGGAGGCCGCCGAGATCAGCGTGGATGTCAGCTGAGTGGGCCTGACACGACCTGCGGGGTGCCGGTTCGATCGGCTAGGTCGTGCACGTAGCCTGACGTCGCACATCCTCACCGGAGTGTCCCGCATCGGGGAAGCTCCCTCGGGCGTCGGTGAGGGTCCTAATCTTTCGGTGAGTGACGTGGTGCTCGATGGATGACGGTGACGAAGCGCGCGCGATCGGCCAGCGGGTCCGCATGATCCGCAAGCGGCGTGGGCTGGGTTTGACGGTGGCTGCCGGGCTGGCAGGCATCAGCAAGCCCTACTTGTCGATGCTGGAACGCGGAGAGCGCGGGTTCAACCGGCGAGGCCTAATCGAGGATCTCGCCGTAGCAATCGGTTGCTCGGTAGCCGACCTGACCGGGCAGCCCTACCTGGCCCCGGACCGGGAGACCATCGAGGGGCGAGCAACACTGCCCGGCATCAGCCTGGCACTCAACGACTTCGGACCCGACGACATACCGGACATCACGCCGCGATCGCTCGATGAGCTGGTGGCCTGGGCAGACAGCGCAAACGAACACCGTGACCAAGGCCGGGACGCACAAGCTGGGCGTGATCTGGGCGTGCTACTGACCGAGTTGCAGGCGCATGCGCTGACGACCCAATCAGCTGACCGCGCCCGCGCATTCACCGCACTCGTGCAATCGTGCATCCTAGCCAGCGACGTCGCACAAGGGGTAGCCGGGAATAGTGACCTAGCGATAACAGCGGGTAGACGTGGGTACGACATGGCCTGCCGGTACGGTGACCCCGGGCTGATTGGCTTCGCCCGGTGGCAGTGGGCGGGAAAACTGATGCGGCTTACCGCGCGTGGCCGTGCGTCGCGGGTACTCACCGCGGGGATCGACGAGTTAGGGTCCGCTCGCCTGCGCAGCGACGACACGTTGTCCGCAGAAGGGCTTGGCTTTGTGCATCTGGCGTCGGCTCAATGCGCGGCGCGGGGCCAGCGACATGACGACGCACAAGCGCATCTGGCCGAGGCCGGGGAGATCGCCGCTCGGATCGGGGAATGCAACGGGATGCGCATGCACTTCGGGCCGACCAATGTCGCGCTGTGGCAATTGGCGATCGGTGTCGAGCTGGGTGAGGGCGGCCGGGCCTATGAGCTGGCTACCCGAAGTCCGCTGGACGTGGCCACGCTCAATAGCCAAGACAGATCGGCGGCGCTGCACTTCGACCTGGCACGGGCGCTGATGCAGGACGGAGCGAAGCACGACACAGAGGCGATCCGACACCTGGACACCGCCGACCGATTGGCCCCGGTTCGGCTCCGTAACGACCCGATCGCCCGGGACCTGGTGATCATGCTGGATCGGCGCGCCCCCCGCCGGGTATGGGAGCTGGACAGCCTGCGCAACCGATTCAGCATCGGCAAGGGTAACACCCCGTAGCCCGCCATCGGAGCCGCTCCAGCACGCTCTGCGGCGTCGATCACCGGTCGCCCCACGGAAGTTAGTCGGCCCGCTCGCCCTGGCCGTGCATAACGCCAGTTGGCTTTGGTGACGTAGCCTGACTCGCACATCCTGACCGGAGTGTTGTGCCCCGGGTCAGCTCCCCCGGGCCAGCGGTGCGGGGTCATATCTGCGCTGAGTGAAGCTGAGTGACGTGGTGTTCGATGGATGACGGTGACGAAGCGCGCGCGATCGGCCAGCGGGTCCGCATGATCCGCAAGCGGCGTGGGCTGGGTTTGACGGTGGCTGCCGGGCTGGCAGGCATCAGCAAGCCGTACCTGTCGATGCTGGAACGGGGAGAGCGCGGGTTCAACCGGCGCGGCCTGATCGAAGACCTCGCCGTGGCAATGAGTTGCTCGGTGGCCGACCTGACCGGGCAACCCTACC
>JBOHHD010000110.1:0-7115 GCA_050700515.1 Pseudonocardiaceae bacterium | reverse complement strand
GGGCAGATCGTCGAGCAGGCCGTGCACGTGCTCGACCTCGCTCGGGTGCTCGTCGGCGAGGTGACCCAGGTGTCGGCGATGACCGACGGGGCACCTCCGGACGAGCCGGGCGCTGACATCGACGGGGCCACGGCTGCCGTGCTGCGGTTCGCCGGGGGCGCGGTCGGCTCGCTGACCGCGACCTGCCGGCTCGGCTGGAAGCACCGGGCCGGGTTGGAGGTGTATGCCGACGGGATGGCGCTCGCGGTCACCGAGGAGGGGCTGGAGGTCCACAAGGACGGGGACGGCGCCGGGCTCGGTCGTACGCCGGTGCGCCCCGAGGAAGCGAAGCGGGCCGCCGACCTCGCGTTCGTGCAGGCCGTGCTCGGGCTTTCCGACGGAGTCCGCACGCCCTACGCCGACGCGCTGCGCACTCACCGGCTGGCGTGCGCGGTGGCCCAGTCAGCGGCCACCAGCCGGCCGGTCGACCTGCCGGAGCGGACCCGTGCCGGCTGATCAGGTGCTGGTGGTCGAGCGACCCGGCGTGGTCCGGGTCTGCCCCGCCGAGCCGATCGGCGACCCGGCCGAGGGGACCTTCGTCGCGCAGACGGTGTACAGCGGCCTGTCCGCGGGGACCGAGCTCAGCTTCGTCCGGGGTACCAACCCCTACCTCTCGGCGCGGTGGGACCCCGAGCTCGGACTGTTCTGCCCCGGCACCCCTGATCAGCACTATCCCGTCACCCGGTTGGGGTACATGGAGGTGGCCCGGGTCGCGGCCAGCCGTACGCCCGCGGTTCCTGCGGGCACCCTGGTCGCGATGGCCTATGGGCATCGCAGCAGCTACCTCGGTGACCCCCTGGTGGACCGGGTGGTCCCGCTACCCGGCGACCTGGACCCGGTGCTCGGGATCTACGTCGCGCACATGGGCCCCATCTGCGCCAACGCCCTGCTGCACGCCGCCGCCGAGCTGCACGGCGGGGACGTGCGCACCCTCGCCGACGGGGTGCTCGGGCGCCGGGTGGTGATCACCGGGGCGGGCGTGGTCGGCCTGCTCACCGCTGCCTTCGCCCGCCGCCACGGTGCGGTCTCCGTCGTGGTCGTCGACCCGACGCCGCAGCGCCGGGCGGTGGCCGAGGCGCTGGGTTTCGAGGCCGTCGATCCGGACGCGGGGGACCCCGCGCCGGTGCTCAAGGCGCGCTGGCGGCACGGGCCCGGCGACCGGGGCGCCGACGTGGTGTTCCAGTGCCGGGGACGGGCGACGAGCCTGGCGCTCGCGTTGCGGCTGCTGCGCCCCCAGGGCACCGTGATCGACCTCGCGTTCCACCAGGCCGGCGCGGACGAGGTGCGCCTCGGCGAGGAGTTCCACCACAACGGGCTCACGGTGCGCTGCGCGCAGATCGGCCGGGTGCCGCGCGGCCTGGCTCATCTGTGGGATCGGGAGCGGCTCTCGGCGCAGACCCTGGAACTCCTGCGCGCCGAGGGCGACGCGATCCGCACGCACCTGGTGACCGACCTGGTGCCGCTGGCCGCCGCACCCGGACTGCTCACCGAGCTGGTCGAGCACCGCAGACACGTCCTGCAGGCGGTGTTCACCTTCGACCGGTCTCCCGCTGCCACCTGATCGGGCTCAACCCCGGCCCCTCAGCGCCGCCGGGGACCGGCGCTGCCGGGATCATCGCGGTGCGGTCCTCACCAATGCTTGCTGAGAAATTCATCGGTGTGCTGCTGATCGGTTTGCTGGACAGAAGCTCGGGGTAGCCGAAGGCAATCGACTTGGTGAGAGATCGATACGGAGAGGTGAGCGTCATGGTTGAAACTCCTGGCACACACCCCCCAGCTACCCGGTCGCCGGTTCAGTTGGCTGCGGGAGCGGTGGGCGCGGTATTTCTGCTGATCGGCATCCTCGGGTTCGTTCCAGGGATCACCACCAACTCCGACGCCCTGGAGATTTTCGGGCACGAGTCGGGCGCGCTGCTGCTGGGAATCTTCGCGGTCTCGGTGCTGCACAACATCGTGCATCTCGGCTTCGGCGTGGTGGGACTGGCGATGGCGCGTACCGCTACCGCGGCCCGGGCCTTCCTCATCGGGGGTGGGGTGATCTATCTGGTTCTGTGGATCTACGGCGTGCTCCTCAGTCAGGACAGCGCGGCCAATTTCGTGCCGGTCAACAATGCCGACAACTGGCTGCACCTGGCGCTGGCGGTGGGCATGATCGCACTGGGCCTGCTGCCCACCACCAGTCGCCCCGCGGTCCGGCGGCCTTGACGCGATAATGGGGTGGGCGGTGCCCCGGGTAGTTTCTTCGAGAAAGGGGCATCGGGCGGTCCCAACGCTGTCATGCACAGCCTCAGCGAGGACAATGCTCTCGGCTGCTCTCGGCGGGTCCACCAGTTAGTGGATAGGGCAGTGCCGCCCGCTCCGGCTGGGGCAGTCCGCTAGTCCAGTCCGGAGGGTTCGGCCTTGCACCCTTCCCCGGACAGCCAATACTCCAGCCGCAGATTGATTGTGCGATGAGCTACGGCTGGAGTACTGGGGGCAATCGGTCACACGTTTGCGACGATGACCTCGGCTCGGGGGCCGGCATTCAGATGCCCGAGCGCAATGCCGTCCGCCACCCGGTTGGGTCCAATGGCCGTGAAGGTGGTGTCAATCCTGCGGATCTGCGCCCCGAAGAAGTCGAACTGCACCAAGTCCTCGGAAGACTGCGGGGAGGCCGTCGCGAACCGGGGTACCACGGCGATCTCCGCCGCGCTGTCCCCGGTCATCTCCGCCACCAAGACCTTCGGGTTCGCCACCCCGGACGAGAAGCTGCTCAGTACGCCGCCGGTCCCACCGAACACGTCAATGCGCCCTCCGCCCTCGGTGTTGGCCACCACGATCTCGGCCCGGCCGTCCCCGTTCACGTCACCGACCTCGACCGTGTCGTCGCCGTCGTAGCCGGTGTTGCCAAAGCTGGCGATCACGTCGCCGAACAGATCGTGCACGTCCATGCGCTCCCCGCCTTCGCTGTTGGCGATCACGACCTCCTCGGCCCCGTCGCCGGTCACATCACCCACGGCGACAGCGTCGCCGTCGTCGTCATAGGCGGTGCCGAAGCTGGAGATCGTGGCCCCGAACAGGTCGTGGATGTCGATGCGCCCGCCCTCGCTCGACCCGCCGGCGTTGGCGATGACGACTTCGTCCGACCCATCATTCGTGATGTCGCCGACGGCCAGCCGATCGCCGCTGTCGTCGTAGGCGGTGCCGAAACTCGAGATCGTGGCCCCGAAGGCGTCGAGCACATCGACGCGCCCATTCTCTGAGGAGCCGCCGGCGTTGGCGATCACGATTTCTTCGAACCCGTCATTGGTGATGTCGCCCATGGCGATCGAGTCGCCCTGGGCATCGTAGGCGCTGGGAATGCTGCGGATGAGCGTCCCACTTTGAGGACGGAGCAAGTCGATCTCACCCGCGGCATCGAACGCGCTGGCTGGAGACGCCGCCAGCACCACGAGGCCGCACGCCAGCAGTCCTGCGGCGGGGGCCGTGCTGAGGAAGCGGCGTCGACCGGTGTGCCGACGCTTCGGCACAGTGATTCCTTGATTCTGCCTGTTACGCATTGGTGATTCCTTTTTGGACGGATCCTTTTCCGGTGGATCCGAGTGATGGTGGAGTCGGTGCCGACGCGGTAATCCACGCCGACGACGGAGTCGGCGTCACGACCGCCGATATGGCCGCCGGATGTGGCCTTGCCCGGTGCGCCGATCGTCGGTAATCCCGCGAGAGGGGGTGGGCGATCGCGACTATGTCAACATCAGCGTTCCTTCCGAGATCGTCGTCAGGCTCGATTGGTCGAGCCCGATGGACAGGGACGCCTATGAAGAGACCGCGTGGAAGTTCTACGTACGTGCCTGGCGTACGTAGAAATACGTACGGTCAGCATGGATCCACGGTCTTCTCAAGATCATCTTTTTGGTTTGAGAATGAGGGCCCCGGCCACTTCAGCACCAACCCGGCCGCCGTAGCGGCCAAGCACGAAGTGGTGGTCAAAGGCGTACGCCGCGACGCGCTGACGGTCAAAGAGTCGCGTTCCGGTCTGGCGACTGACGGCCAGGTTGTGTCGCCGATCCCGGAGGACCACCCTGAGTTCGACCGGCAGTGGCGGCAGGCTCTCGCCGTCGCAGCCGATGCGCTGAGCCTGGATGAGGTGCACGACACCCTGGAGTCCTGGCGGCGGGTGGTGTGGTTGGTCAGCGCCCATGGTCATGACGGGTACCGGCGGATGATGGCGCAAGCTCAGGAGGCACTGCGGCCTGGGCAAAGCCCTCCGGGCAGTGTGTTTATTATGGCGTTCTCATCCGCCGATCCGGTGTCGACGTTGGTTAATCCGAGCTCTGCCAGTTCATCGAGAGCAATCTTGCCGTTGTGTCCCGCCACCTGACACCAGGCTGGTAACTTGACTGATTCGAAGATCGAGTCTCACGGACCTTATTTTTCTCGCTTTTGCTTGTGCCTGGATCAACGTTTCCTGCGCCGCGTCCATGATTCCAGCTCTTGCATACGCCTCGGCCAGCCACGACAAGTACAAGGCTACTTCTCTGATGTGATCGGCAGCGTATGAGCTGATGGCGTTTGCCAACAATGGCTCCGCTCCGCTCGGATTGCCGAGCTCGATCAGGCATCGACCGGCCATCACATCAATTTCGCGCCGGTCCAGCCAATAAACCCATTCCGGCTCGATGATCCCCGGTGATCGACCCTCGTACGCGTCGTCTACAGTATCCAGAGCACGTCGAGTGCCAGTGTGATCGTGGATCTTGGCGCTTGACCAGGCGACCCGTTCCAAGAGTAACGCCCGGACAACGGGCGAGGCGTCCACGGCACCTTTCTCGGCAGAACGTGCCAGCAAGGCTGCGTCACGTGGATTCCCCACATTGGCCATCTGATAGCTCAACGAAGACAAGAGTTGCGCGCCTAGCGTAGAGTTCGTCGCATCTCGAGCCGCAGCCACCCCATCGAGATAGATTCGCTGCGCTTCACGGTACCGGCCCGCATCACTGGCAACCCATCCGGCAAGTTGGGCAAGCTCTGCGGCGACCGTCAGCAGCCTTCGCCCAGTTTTCTCGGTGTAACTGGCGGACTGGATAACCTCCTGAGCCTCCGAAAGCTCCTCACGCACCACAGGGAACAGATCATCACTGCTCATCAGATCGTCCAAGTGACGCAGTTCGATTACTCGTTTTTCCAGCTCGCTCGCGAGACTGGACCCCACTCGCCGCCCGCTACGCGACTGCACAACAGTGGGAGAGTCGCTCACCAACCATTCATGCGCTGCTCGCAGTGGGTCATCCGGTGGGTCATAAAGGATATCAAGAGGGACGTTGAGTGCGCGGCTGTACGCTTCGACGTGCTCCGGATTGATTTTTCTTTTTCCTGTTTCCAGCAGGCCGAGTAAGGGCTTGCTGTAATGTGTTCGAGTGGCCATCCCAGCCAGGCTGACACCGGCCGCTTCGCGGGCCGCCCGCAGCGCAAAGCCGAGATCGCTCATAACCCACTCACTTGTAGACGCTTGTAGACCTTCAACCACTTCGCAAAGCAACCCACCCACTAACAAACTACTCGAGCAACGGGGCGACGACGCAGCCTACCGGTGTGCTGCCAGTGAGGTGGCCATGTGCTAGACGACAGGAACAGGTCGATGAAAAGCAGCGTGTTTGAGCCGACGGTGGCTGGCGTGACCGCAGCGGACCTGGTGAGCCTGATCCCGGTCTTGTTCACCGTCGGTGGCGTCGTACTGAGTGCTGTGGTGCTGGTCCTCTGGTGGTGGTTCCGCAACCGCAGAGCTGGCACGTATCGGCGGGGTGTGCGGGTCCCTTTGGCGGGCGCCATCGGGCTGGACCCCGGAGGCGTCCGGTGACCGGCGCCGCGCTCGTCTTATCCGTGGTGGACACCTGCACCGAAGAATTGCATCTGGTCGCGGTCGAGACGGCGGCTTTGCACCGGCGCTCGGGGCGATACCCGGCGTTGGGCGGGGCCATCGTGCCGGCGGCCAGCCTCCTGACTGCACCTACCCGGCGTTGCTCCGATTGCGCTCGACACGCTCAGGTGCATGGCCGCGGTGCGGCTTTGCCGCGAAAGCAGGTTCGACTGGGTGCTCGCTTTGCGTGGCGCCGAAGGGGAGGCCGCCACCGTGATCGCCATGGCTAGGGCGTGGTCAGGCTCGGCTCGTCACCGTCGCATCCTCGCCGTGATGCCGGCCGCGCGGCGGAGTGGCTGCCCGCACCGTCAGCATCGTGGCACCCAACCATTCGCAGTGCCCAGCCGTTCGCGGTGTCCCCACCATCCCAACCTGCCGCGAGGCCATCAGCCTTCGCGGAATCGGGTGCAATGCAGGGTGGGCCGGTCGGTCGCTGAGATGGGGATGTCCTCAGCAACCGACCGGCCCGGGGACCACCGACACCGAATGGGGGAGGATTCAGCGCGGTGGTCGATCAGGGGATTTTAGTCCACTTCCACTATCTTGGTGATCCGCTCTTACTATTTTATGAACGCTCACCCGCGCGGGTGCCGTGCTCGGGTAAGTAGCTCGCAGAGCTGCACGGTTTCCGGATCTGTCATGCTCAGGGTGGTTTTCCGTGCCCCATTCATCGTGAGCCACACCCGAGCGTTCTTGCCGTGACCCCTGCGAAGAACGATCACCGTATGTGGTTCTCCATCGACGGTGTGGACCTGCAAGGTTGCGCGATAGGTCTCTTCCTCGGAGTGCGTCGAGGGCCACAGCTGGGGATTACCGTCATCGACCTTCACAGCACCATCCTTTCTCCGGATCTGAGCAGCGGTGATATCTCAGGGCGCGCTATTGACCCTGGCGTACGAACGGATCGGCAGGGCGAGTCAGGCGGAGTACGTTGTGTAAACCGGTCGCAACACGTGCTCGGGCGGCTACGGTGGGTCCACCATTTCGGCGAGACCCGAAGGAGCGGCGTGAGCGAGCCACACCCGATGCAGCCAGCGGCGCCGAACGTCATGCTGATTGGCTGCCTGACCCGGCTGGACTGGACTCCGGAGCAGTTCGCCTATCACCTCAATGGACTGGCCCGCTCATTGCGGCTGCCGGTGCCCGAGATGCACCCGAAGACGCCCCGACGGTGGTTGAC
>JBOHHD010000109.1:0-6818 GCA_050700515.1 Pseudonocardiaceae bacterium | reverse complement strand
TGCACCCTGGCCCAGATCGCCGTCGAGTTCAGCCGCCGCTTCGCCCTGCGCCCCCGGCTGGCCTGGCGCCACGCGCGAGGCTGGACACAGTGGAAACTGGCCCTGGAATACAACACCACCCACCCCGGAGCGGTCCTGTCCCACCGACGGGTCAGCGCCCACGAGAACTGGCCCCACGGCGGCACCGCACCCACCCTGCACTACCTGGCCAACCTGGCCGCCACCCTCGGCCACGGCTGCACCCCCGCCCACCTCGTCGACGCCGACGACCTCGCCGAGCTGACCCCCGCCGACCGCTGCCTGCTCACCACCGGACACCCCCTGACCACCGACGCCACCACAGCACCGGGCGCCCACCATCAATCGCCCAGGGCAGGAACCATGGCCACCGCGACAGCGGCCACCACCGGGAACCTGATGGCGGGGAGTGAGCACGCTGATTCCGGTCGTGCACTCGGACACGGAAACGGTGACACTGGGGTGGTCTGGGTTCACCGGCGCTTGCTGCGCTGCGACACCCGGGGCATCCCGTTCCGCGAGGAGATCGCCATGGTAGCCGAGGAATCCGCCCAGTTCCGGCGCTGGAGCGCCACCACCAACGTCGACGACACCGACCTGGAACAAATGACCGCCGACGTCGCCGAACTCGCCAGGGGCATGCAGATCGACCCCCCCGCCCTCATCTACACCCGGTTGCTCGGCGCCCGCGACGACGTGTTCCGCCTGATCGCCGGGCAGCAGCAGCCTCACCACACCACGGCCCTGTACAAGATCGCCGGGCAGATCACCGCCATGCTGGCCGTGGCCACCTTCGACCTGGGCCACCCGCACTCGGCGAACACCCACTTCCGCACCGCGCTGCACTGCGCCGAGATGTCCGGCCACACCCCGATCCGGGCCTTCGTCCGCTCCTGGCAGTCCACCATCGCCTACTGGGCCCGGCGCTACGACGAGGCCGCCGAACTCATCGAAACCGGGTTGCCCGACGCCACCAGCGGCACCAACCTACTCCGGCTGACCAGCCAGTTAGCCCGGATCAACGCCGCCCGCCACCAACCCCAGGAAGTCACCCGCGCCCTGGCCCTGACCGAGACCGCCCCCACCGAGTCCACCCCCGACGAACCCGGCACCCTCGGCTTCGACACCGCAACCGCCGCCCTGCTGGTCGGCGAAGCCCACTACGCCCTCGGTGGTACCGCGCACCTGGATGCCGCCGTGAGCTGGGCGCACACCGCGCTGGAGCTGTTCCACGTCGAGGCCCAGCCCAAAATCAGTTATGTCGCGGCCACCCGGTTCAACCTCGCCCACGCCTACCTGGGCAAAGGAGACCTGGATGCCGTCGGGGAGCATCTCGCCCCGATCCTGCACGCCACCACCGCCGAGTACCGCACCGTCCCGGTCATCGCCCGGGCCCGCTCCCTGCACACCCTGCTCACCCAACGCACCGAACTGACCTCCCCCACCCTGAGCGCCCTGCGCGACGACCTCGCCGGCTTCATCACCCACCCCGCCCCCACCCCACCCCAACTGGAGTCAGGCACACCTACCTGACACTCCGTGCAGAAAAGAGGGAATGCCACCATCTGCCCGCGCAACACAATCCCGGACGGAACACAACGCTATAGAGACACCATTATTGAGTTACTGAACCCTGTCAAGAGAAGGGGGGCCATGCGCTTCGAATTCCTGTCATTGTCCACAATCGCCGACAACCAATAAGGAGGCCCCGATGTCGGACGGTGGCGGGATGCCTGACCCACCGATAGCTTTCACCAATCGTTTTCCGCTGTCGCCGAGCGAGGGTCGGCTCACGCCGAGCTTGACACCGCCCTCCGGGCCGTCCACCCGTCCGTTCGGGCTGCGGTATGCGGTGCGCCCGGTCGAATACGGCAAGCACAGCAAGAAATCGACAAACAAGACCAAAACCAAGCCAACATGGCGGAGCCTTGGGTGATTGTCCTGGTTGGCGGTATCACCGTTCGTTAGGGGCGCGGTCGGCTCACGGGCGCGAGTTGGCAGTCGCCGTCAAGCTGGATGGTTTGGCGCTGTGGCGTGATCGTCCACACCCAATCCGGCCCGACGGGCCTTCCCTCGCCTATCCACCATCGGTAAGCCGCCTCGGCCTCATCCCACAGCCGACGGATACCTTTCTGCCGCACCAGTAAATTACCGTTATCGATCGGCACCACGGAGGCCCACGAGCCGGACACGGGATCGCGTAGCCAGACGAATTCGTTATCCGCCATATCGTACCGGCAGGAAGGTAAAGCCACCGCCAGTGCCCAGCGGGAGATAAAGTCCGAGAACATCAGCCACGGTCGTATTCTGGTGATTTTCTGATCAGCGGTGTCGTCGTGCCAGTCGAAGTTGTCATCCGGGGTCTTTACGGTCCGCTGGGAACGGACCTCCATGAATTCGACACCCAGCGGAGTCATCCGGCCGGTAGCGGCGCCACCCTGGTCGACGATAAAACGGACCAGTGGTCCTGAGGTGAGATCAGCGCGAACCGGTGTGACGATGACACCGCCCGGTTTCGTCTGGTCCACCCAGGCATACGGGACACGGCCGAGCTGGACGGATGCGGTGCAGATCACCCGGTCGAAGGGGGCGGACTCGAAAATACCCGTCGTCGCATCACCCACCACGCTGCGAACTCGATCGAACCCGGCGCGGGCCAGACGGTCCTGTGCGGTGGCGGCCAAAATCGGGTCCACCTCCACGGTGATGACACTACCTCCTGGTCCGACCATGTCAGCCAGCAAAGCGGCATTGAATCCTGTTCCGGTACCGATCTCCAACACCGACTGGCCATCCTCGACGTCCAGATGGTGCAGCATTCCGGCTACGGCGGAGGGCATGGACGCCGAGCAGGTAGGTACCTCTCCCACCTCGGGCCAGTGTGTACGGCCATCGTCGAATTGCGTGACGATGACCGTGTTGGAATAGACAGCGTGGAGCCACGTATCGGGCTGGGATGCCCGGTCAACAGGCTGACGGTCCACCCACACCTGATCAGGAATGAACCACTCACGAGGAACGGCCTGGAGACGAGGACCGAACCCGACCGGAAGGTGCCCGGCCGAGTCCAACTCCTTCACCAGTAGATCAGGACCGGCGATCCTCACTTACTGTCCCCACTTTCCACAGTGTGACCGTCCGAGCCCTCGTCCACGTGATCGGTCTGCCGGTCATCGTCGCCACTGTGCCTATCTCCACCCATCATCATCAACCTCCCAGCTACAGGTAATTCCGGCTCCACTGCCGCTCCGTCCTCGTCCGGAGGTGATCGTCAGTCAATAGCGCGGTGCAGCAGCGAGCTGACACACATCTTGCACAGCCAGTGAGCGCGACATCACCGTGAGTGGAAGAATGGGCAACGGTATAACGGCGATTAGGTAGGCTGAAGCGATGACCAGTACGTTCGACACCCCGGGACCAGGCAGGAACGTCGCGATCCTGCGCAAACAGCACGACATGACCCAGGCGAAGCTGGCCCGTGAAGCCGGCGTGTCAGTATCCCTCCTGAGCAAGATTGAGGTCGGAGATCGCGCACTGAGCCAAGGAGTAGCGGCAGCCCTGGCCAGAGCAATGGGGATCACCCTCGATGAGGCTCTGGGGAAAGTTCGTGCCCCACCGAATGATGAGACGAAACTCAAGGATCTGCGCGCAACGATACGGAGGTTTGATCTTCCTGGTGAGCCACCGGATGATCCGACGGTTGTGAATGACGAGCTTGCCAATGTCATCGATCTTCGTAGCAATGCCGATATCTCCGGTCTGCTCGAAAAACTGCCGGCGTTACTCTCCAAGGCAACAAATCATGCGCACGCCGTCGGCTTGCCTGCGGCATGGGCGGTGGTTGCTGATACTTATAGTGCTGTCTACTGGCTTGCCGCACGTAATCGCTGGATGGATCTTGCAGAGCTGGCCGTCATGAAACAGCAATTGGCGGCACAACGGGCGACTCCGCTCGTCGGCGTTACCGCTGCCCGAGACGAGGCCGGATCATTTCTCAATTCCGGAGACTTTGAAGGTGGCTTGATAGTCGTCGACCGTGCCATTGTTCAGGCAGAATCTACTCTGGAAGGCCGAGACAGAGCATTAGGCTTAGGCCTCCTCCATCTTCGTGGTTTGACTCTCGCCGGACGGCTCGGCGACAAGGCAGAGGCTGATCGGCACACGGCGGCAGCGCGGCGAGTCGCTGACGAGTTCCCCGAAGATATCAATGTTCATGGTATCGGTTTCGGTCCACAGGAGACGGTAAATCACATCGTCGCCACCTCGGTAGACCTTGACAACCCCGCAAAGGCGCTGGAAGCAGCGGATCACTTGAATCGCCAGACACTGACGCTACGAGCAACTGGAGTCGTACGCTTCCATATGAATCTAGGAAGGGCAAAACTAGCTCTTGGTGACCGGGACGGAGCGTTGGGCTCTCTCGTGGATGCATGGAACACGGCCCCCCAAGTCGCGCGGGTGCACCCGGCAAGCCAAGAATTACTACGAGTCCTGATTTCCCTTCATAAGAGGAGCAACCCGACGCTCACTAAGCTGGCCAAGAAGGCCAAAGTTAACATCTAGATGATATCTAGATGATTTGGCGCGGTGCCTACCGGTAGAGGCGGAGCGGGGAATAAGAGGCAACATGACCGCGATAGGTAGACTGAAGCGATGACCAGTACGTTCGACACCCCGGGACCAGGCGGGAACGTCGCGATCCTGCGCAAGCAGCGCGACATGACCCAGGCGAAGCTGGCCCGTGAAGCCGGCGTGTCCGTGTCCCTCCTGAGCAAGATTGAGGTCGGAGACCGGGCACTGAACCAGGGCGTAGCGGCGGCCCTGGCCAGGGCAATGGGGATCACCCTCGATGAGGTCCTCGGGAAAGCTCGCGTAGAGAAAAACGATGAGACGAAACTTCAGGATTTGCGCGCTGCGATACGCCGATTCGATCTCCCCGGCGAAGCTCCGGGTGACGTAGAGGTGCTGAACCGCGACCTTGCCGAAGTTATCAAACTTCGTGGTGACGCCAATCTGTCCGGCGTACTCCAAAAATTGCCGATCTTAGTGACCAAGACCACGAATCATGCTCACGCCGATGGTTCCCCTCAAGCATGGGCCATGGTGGCAGATGCCTACAGTGCTGTCTATTGGCTTGCCGCCCGCCATCGTTGGATGGACCTTGCAGAACTGGCCATCATGAAACAAGGCCTAGCGGCGGAACGAGCAAACCCGCTCGCCGCAGCGATCGCCGCGCGTGACGAAGCCGGAACTTTCCTCAATTCCGGAGATTTTGCAGGCGGATTAGCAATCGTTGAGCGAGGCATAATTAAGGCCGAATCCTCACTGGAGGGTCGAGATAAGGCGTTGGGGTTGGGCCTGCTCTATCTGCGAGGGTTGACTCTTGCGGGGCGAGCGGGAGAAAAAGCTGAAGCCGAGCGGCACACAGCGGCAGCTTGGCTGGTCGCCGAAGAGTTCTCCGAGGATGTGGACGTTCATGGCATTCATTTCGGTCCGCAGAACACAGCAATTCACTCCGTAGCGACCTCGGTGGACCTTGATAATCACCGGGAAGCATTGGATGTTGCGGATCATCTGAGTCGTCAGACACTGACTCTACCGGCAACCAGAATCGGGCCACTGCATCTGAATGTAGCGAGAGCGAAGCTGGCTCTTCATGATCGCGACGGAGCGCTGGACTCTCTTGTAACCGCCTGGGACGCAGCTCCTCAAATGGCACGGGTGCACCCTACGAGTCAAGAACTGCTACGAGTCCTGATTTACCTTCATAAGAGGAGTAACCCGACGCTCACCATGCTGGCCAAGAAGGCCGGAGTTAACATTTAGGCTTGGGCTCAAACGGTCGTAGCGACAGATCATGGCACGGCAGCGCACTGGCCCACCGAGATGCTGCGCTGCCGACACCGCACATCCCCAGCTTGCGGGCGTCTCGGCTGGCGAGGCTCCACCGTTTCTGTACTACCTGTCCGACCCCCAGCTCCTCGCGGAGTCCGGCCAAGCGCTGCAATCCGTGGGCTCTTCGCTGCCTGCGACCAACTCGATGAGGCATTCTCCCGTGGGTGAGCCGGATCAGCCTACGCGCCGTCGCCTTCGACAACTCCGACGCCCGTGCGCTGGTCACCGAGCTCTACGCCGACCAACTCACCCGCTACGACCGAGCCGACCCACCCCAGGACAACCCCGGCGACTACGCCCCACCCCACGGGCTCTTCCTGCTGCTCTGCCTCGATGACCAACCCGCTGGGTGCGGTGGATACCGAATCCATGACCCCACCACCGGGGAAATCAAACGGCTGTACGTCCGTCCCGAACACCGGGGCCAAGGCCACGGCCAACGGATTCTGACCGCCTTGGAACACCACGCCCACACCCTCGGCTCCACCCGCCTCCTCCTGGAGACCGGGGCACGAAACAAAGCCGCAATCGCTTTATTCACCTCCACCGGCTACACCCCCACCCCGGGATACGTACCCCACCGCGACCACCGCATCAACCGGGCCTTCACCAAATCCCTCCCAGTCCCCCAACAGCGATGATCAACCGATTTCGATATGCCGTCCACGCCACGCCGTCGATCTGGCTATCGCCATCCGGTAGGAACGAGCGGTACGCCGAACGGCGAGCCCAGCGGCGGGCCATCACGAACACATGGTCACCACTGCACGGTCGGGCTGGTGCTGTCGCCGTTGCGGGTGAGGGTGATGGTGGGTTCGTGCAGGCGTGGCCGGGTGTGCCAGGTGCGGGTCAGCTCCCGGAGTTCGCCGCCGAGTTGTTCGGCGGTTGGGCCGTGCGCGGCGATG
>JBOHHD010000108.1:0-4792 GCA_050700515.1 Pseudonocardiaceae bacterium | reverse complement strand
GGGGTGCGCTCGGTAGGGGCGGTCTCGGCCAGGGCCAGAGCTCGGCAGCGTCGTCGTAGCGCCCGACCCAGTAGGCGATGGTGGACTGGCGGAGGGCATCACCGCCCTGATCGAGGTCGGACACCTCACTGTCGCGTGCCCAGTCCCCGGATTCGCGCGGTCCGGTCGGCGCCGGCGGTGGCGAGCAAGCGCCCGTCCGGAGCGTGACATCGCGCCTTGTAATAAGATTCTCCGTGTGACAATCAAAGTTGGTATTACCGGTGGTGCCAGCGCCGGTCATGTGGTCCCCGCGCTGGCGGTCGCTGCCGAATTGAAGAGGCTTGGCGTGCATGACCTCGTCTTCTACGGGCGCGCTGACAGCATCGAGGAGGAATACGCCAGAAAAGCTTCGATAGAATTTTGCCGCGTTCCTTCAGCTGGACTACGCAGATACTGGTCTTGGCGTACTCTGGCCATGCCTTTTACCGTGATCAAGGGCATCGTTACGGCTATCTTGGCTATCCATCGAACCAAGCCCGACGTACTGTTTTCCAAGGGCTCCTACGTCTCTGTCCCGGTCGGAATCGGCGCCTGGGTCAACCGGGTTCCCCTCGTTATCCACGAATCCGATCACTCTCTGGGTCTCGCTAACCGAATCCTGGCAGTTTTCGCGGATAAGATTTGCACCACCTCACCCGACAATGGCAAGATCTCCCACCGACTGGCCGCGAAACTAGTGACCACCGGCCTGCCAATTCGTGACGATCTGGCGAAGGGACAACCCGAACGGCTGCGGCACAAGCTTCGCATTCCGCCGGACGCCCCGGTGCTACTGATCTTCTGCGGTAGCAGTGGATCGGTACGCATCAACCAGGCAATCCGCGCGTGCCTGCGTGAACTACTGAGCCACTTCGCCATCGTCCATGTCTGCGGCAAGGGTAATGTCGACCCGTCGCTGCAGAGCGTCGCTGAGTACTGGCAGATGGAGTATCTACACGACGACATGGTTGACGCTCTCTGGCTAGCGGACCTGGTTGTCGGCCGGGCCGGGGCCACCACACTGGCCGAGCTGTCGGCGCTACTCAAACCCGCCGTCCTTGTTCCTCTCCCCGAATCAGTTAGCAGGGGGGACCAACTTATGAACGCTCAGGAATACGCCCGCAAGGCCACGTGTATCGTGGTTCCGGACGAAAATCTTGGGGGCGGGCAGGCACTCCTGGAGGCGTGCGTCAAACTGATGCCCACAATACAGCCCGGCGTTCGGCCGAATGCAGCCACATCGGACATCCACCGAGCCGCGCATAACGTCACCCAAGAGATCCTCGCGCTGACGAGGCCCTAATGTAGTAATTTCGTATCGACACAACGACTCCCATGGCCACAGCATAAAAACTAGTCGGGCCGGCTGGACTCGAACCAGCTCTTCGGCAACACTTATGCCGCGCCCTACCCTTGGGCCACGACCCGTGGCACGAACTATCCTACTTTATCATTCGGCATGCCACAACCGGTCAGTCCGGATATGCGTCGAACACAATCCGGAAGCCGAGATTGAAGTTCCGGTCGGTGGGCGATGAAAAATGACAGTGCGAGCAGTGAGTGTAATCTGCTCCGTTTCGGCTGACCCGCGGCCACGGGCAGTGCGCTGGTGGCGCATCGTCAGGCTGGCCGGTCTCGGCGAGATCGAGATCCGTCAGCACGACGTCGTACATCGGCAACCCGCTCGGCTGGCATACTCGAACTCGGCCTCCGTGGGCAGCCGGTACCGGCGGTCGTCCTGTTCCCGTGACCAAGCGATGAAACCCAGTACGTCATTATGCGAAACACCCACGACGGGTTGATCGTCGCCGTGCGAGTTGACTTCCAAGTTCGTGAGCAGCACCCGGAAGCGGATACCTCGCGCTGGGTCCACCCGATCGAATGAACCTCCCGGCACTTTCCGAAAACTCGCCTTCGATGAACCCGGTCCGATCGCGGTCATCACTTTACGAAACTCCTTCCGCTGCCGCGCCGGATTCAGCTTCCCCGGTGAGAAATCCCGAAATCCGCGAGGCTGAGTTCCCGCCTGGAACGCATCCTCCGGCGACCCGTCCAGCGATCGACGACCTCGACCATGTCGTCGGACTGCTGAGGCGACAACACCACCTGAAAAGGGATGCCGAGAGCGGTAGCATAGTGAAACTTGTCACCAGCAGGCGCCAGCCGGTCGTCAACCAGCACACGCACTCCGAGCCCGCACAGGAAGTCGGCACACTCGACCATCCGCCTGTGCGTGTCGGGCTGGTCCGCCCGCAGCGCAACCACATGGACATCAGCCGGTCCGACGCCAACCGGCCAACGCAGGCCCTGGTCATCACGATGAATTCCAGCGATGGTCTGCAGGCAGCGGGTAATGCCGATCCCAGAGCACGCCATGAGAGGGGTCTGTCGGTCACCGGCGGAATCGACGAACTCGATGCCCATCCGCGCCGAGTACTGATTGCCCAGCTCGAAGACGTGCCCGAGTTCGACCGCTTGAATCGAACGGTACCGCCCGTGTCCGCACGCCGCGCAGCGCAGTCCGGTTGAGGCACAGTGCACGTCGGCGGGCGACACAGAGATCGGCGGAAATCCGTGGTCGCCGTCCCAGGTCATGTCCGATCGCAGGCCGTCGACACCGTCAGCCATCGTGAATCGGTCCAGTCCGACGACTGACTGGTCAAACAGGACCAGGTCGCTGACCCAGACCACGTCCCACGGATTGAGGGTGCCCGGTGCGCGATCGAAGAGATCGACCATGGTGTCGCGGTCCACCAGGTCGATCCGCCGGTCCTCGACGATGGCAGCGAGCTTGCGCACGCTGACCCGCAGATCGCCCCGGATGACGACCGATACGACGCGCGGTGTGGTGTTGCCACCGCCCGTGGTGAACACGATCACCTTGACGATCTCGTCTGTCGGCACGCGGTCGGCTTGAGCGGTGAACAGGCCGCTCAACTGGGCCGAGTCGCCGCGGACACCACAGTATTCGCACACAAGAAAGTCGCTCTGCCCGAAATCCGCCAGCACCAGGTGTTCCACAGATGGGCCGGTGGAGATGCTGCCGCCGTCCGCGCTCGACATGAACACCCCGCGCAGGCCCATTCGCTGCAACGCCGTGCGACAAGAATCGTTGAGCAGCATCACGGACTCTGTCATACCGGCCGGTGAGTCGTCGAAGGTGTAGCCATCGGCCATCTCGAACTCCTGGGCGCGCATGAGGCCGCCACGTGGAGATATCTCGCTGCGGTACTTGTTGGTGCTGAGGAACAGGCGTACTGGCAGGTCACGGTAGGACCGGAGGTCTTCGCGTACTGTGGCCACCGCTATCTCCTCCGACGTGGGCGCCAGGCACATCTCCTCCCCGCCCCGACCCTCGACCCGCAACAGCAAGCCCTCGTCGTGGTAGGTCTGCCACCGGCCCGACTCCTCCCAGATCGACCGGGACTGTAGGGCAGGGAAGCTGATCGCGTTGAAGCCGCTGCGCTCGAACGAGTCGCGCGTGATGTCAGCGAGCACGTCACGAACCCGCAGTCCCAGGGTTAGCAGGGTGAATGCCCCGGTAGCCGCGGTGCGGCGGACGAAACCGAGTGATTCCAACAGGTCGAACGTTGACCCATGCACCTGTTCCTTGTCCGACCGGACAGGTGGCCACAGCCGACTTACCGAGATTGGCCGATCAGACATGGACAGCTCGCTGGGCACGGCGAGTCACCGCTTCCCAATAGTGGGCCGTGGTGTGGAGGTCATAGCGTTGGGCGTTCGTGACACCACGCCGACCCAGTTCTTCGCGCAGCTCGCCGTCCGCGACCAGTCGGTCGATGGATTCGGCGAGCCCTCGGGGGTCACCTGCCTCGAATGGCAGGCCGACCCAGCCCAAGGTATCGGCCATACCCGCGATGTCGGAGTAGACCACCGGCAGGCCGTGCGCTTGGGCTTCGACTGCCACCAGTCCGAATGCTTCGAGCTCACTGGTAGTGAACAGGAAGGCGTCGTATTGAGCGAACACGTCCCACAGTTGCTCGCGTGACAGGAACGGAAAGTGGTGGACTCGGTCGGCCACGCCTAGTTCGGTGGCTAACTCGTGCAACGCCGCCAGTTCGCCGCCGTCGCCGATGATCGTCAGGTCGTGGTCCCGTGCCGTCATCGTCAGGCTCCGCACTGCCGTGGCGGTGTCCTTGTTCCGGTCCAGCCGACCAGCGTGCAGCAAGTGCAGTTGCTCACCGTCTCGTGGCCGGTGTCGCGCCCGCACTCGGTCGAGTGGGATCCCCCAGGGAGCTACGGCGAGTCTGCTCGCGAACTGTCCTTCGGTCAGCTCGTTGACCCGCTCACGCAGCTGCTCAGTCGGCAGGATGACCGTCACGCTCGCGGCCACGACCTCGCACAGCGCCGAGTGGGCTTGTGCCGAGTGGGTGGCGGCGATGACATCCGTGCCATGTGCGATCGCCACTATCGGAATCGATCCCCTGACCCGGCTGAATGCCAGGCTCAGGCCGAATCCGAGGTGCTGGGCGTGGATGGCGTCGGGCCGCAGCCGCCCCAGGTGCCGACCGACCTCGTCGGTCAGAGCGTCCACATAGCGCGGGAAGTCCTGGCCGTACGGCTGCTTCCCGCTCTCGCAGAAAACGATCTCGGCGAATCCGTGGGACCACTCGGCGTCAGTCGGCAGCGCGAAGAACGCAACCTCCAGTTGCCGTGCCAGGGTGCGGTACGTGTCGCTGCAGAGGATCATACTTCCGCAGGACGGCGCCAGCGGCAGATCGATTCCGCTGGCGACTCGAAGACGGCTCACGAC
>JBOHHD010000107.1:0-6552 GCA_050700515.1 Pseudonocardiaceae bacterium | reverse complement strand
CTCCGGCGGCATGCGCAGGCGCCTGGACCTGGCGAGCAGCCTGGTCGGACGCCCCGAGGTGGTGTTCCTCGACGAGCCCACCACCGGTCTGGACCCGGAGAGCCGGCTGGGCATGTGGGAGGTGGTACGCACGCTGGTCGACGGTGGCACCACGGTGCTGCTCACCACCCAGTATCTGGAGGAGGCCGACCGGCTGGCGGATTCGATCACTGTGCTGGCCCACGGAAAGGTGGTCGCGGCAGGCACCGCGACCGAACTCAAGAACCGCATCGGCAGGCGCACCGTCAGCGCGAAGCTGGCCGCCGCCACCGACGTCGGTCCCGCGCTGGACACCCTGCGCCGGGCCGGGCTGGACCCGCTGCAGTCCGGCCGGACGCTCGTCGCCCCGGTCGAGTCCTCCCGCGCGCTCGCCGTCGTGGTGCGTGCACTGGACGATGCGGGCATCGAGGCGGATGAACTCGGCCTGCACGAGCCGACGCTGGACGACGTCTACCTCACGCTGACAGGAGCCCGCTCATGACCGCGCTCGTCGCCCCGCCCCGTATCCTCTCCGCGCTGCCGCACCGAGCGGGCAGCGGAGTGCTCACCCAGGTGGCGGTGCTCACCGGGCGGTCCCTGCGCCGCCTGCGTGACCCGCGGATGCTGGTGATGAGCCTGATCCAGCCGATGATCATGATGACCCTGTTCAGCCAGGTGTTCCGCGGTATCACCGCCTCGCCCGGCTTCCCCGCCGGGGTGAACTACATCGACTACCTGCTGCCGGCGATCATGGTGACCACCGGGACCCAGGCGGCCATGTGGTCGGGTGCGGGGTTGGCCACCGACCTGAAGAACGGTGTGCTCGCCCGGTTCCGCACGCTGCCCATCTCGATGACCTCAGTGCTTGTCGGGCGCAGCATATTCGACCTGCTGCGCAGCGCCATCCAGCTCGTCGTGCTCGTGGTGGCCGCCGCCACGCTCTACGGCTACGCTCCCGCGGGCGGGATCACCGGCAGCGGAATCGCGCTGTTGATCGGGCTGGCGGTCGGCACCGGGGTGTCCTGGGTCTTCATCGCCCTGGCCAGCTGGGTACGCAATGTCGAGCTGATGCAGATGCTCGGCTTCGTGGTGATCTTCCCGCTGATGTTCGCTTCCAGCGCCTTCGTGCCCGTCTCCGGACTGCCGCCGTGGCTCCAGGTGGTCGCCACGGTCAATCCGCTGACCTACGCGATCGACGCGGCCCGCGGCTGGGCGCTGGGCAACCCGTCGTTCGACGCGACACTCAGCGCGCTACTCGCCGCCGGGATACTCATCGTCGGCGCGGCGGCAGTGGCGGCACGAGGCGTCCGGAAACCCTGACCATGATCTTATACACTGCCACCCCGGGCAGCTGTGGGAGAAAGGGTGGTCACATGGCTCGCCCTCACTCGGCTGAACGGGTGCTGCTCATCGAGGATGATCCCGGCGATGCGCTCCTGGTCGCTGAGTTGCTCGCCGAGGTCGACCCGATGATCGAGCTCGTCGTGGCGGAGTCGGTTCGCCAGGCGTTGGACTCGGGGCTGCTGACGAATGCCGCCTGCGTCCTGCTGGACCTGAACCTGCCCGGAACATCGGGTTTGGATGGGCTTCGCCAGCTGCTGTGCGCCGACCCCGGAGCCGCGATCTGTGTGTTCACCGGGTTGGACGACGAGTACCTCGGAGTCGCGGCGGTGAGTGCGGGCGCTCAGGATTACCTGGTCAAGGGCAAGGCCGACAGCGCGGTGCTGATCCGGGCCATCCGCTACGCCGTCGAGCGCCGCCGCGCGGAGACCACCGTGGCGCGGCTGCGCGAGCAGCAGCTGATCTCCGCCGAGTCAGCCCGTCTCGAGCGAGGTCTGCTGCCCCGCCTGCTGCTGGACGGCAGCGAGGTGGGCGCAGTGCCGTTCTACCGCTCCGGTCGTAACGCGCTGATCGGCGGTGACTTCTACGACGCCCTGCACTGCCCGGACGGTTCGGTGCACGCCATCGTCGGGGACGTGTGCGGGCACGGCCCGGACGAGGCCGCGCTCGGCGCGCTGCTGCGGGTGTCCTGGCGGGCGCTGGTGCTCAGCGGGGTCGGCGAGCCCGAGGTGCTCCCGGCGCTGCAGCAGGTGCTGAGCTACGAACGGCACGATGACAGCCTGTTCACCACGGTGTGCACGGTGGCGATCACCGACGGGACAGCGCTGGTACGGGTGGCCGGACATCCGTCACCGGTGTTGGTGCGCCCGCAGCTCAGCGCTCAGCGGCCGGCGATCGGGCTACCCCTGGGGGTCAGCCCGACAGCCGACTGGAAGAGCCTTGAGCTGCCGCTGGACGCGGGCTGGGCGATGCTTCTGTACACCGACGGGTTGATCGAGGGCCGGGGAACCGACGCCGGCGGACGCCTCTGGGAGGAAGGTCTGCTGGAGCTGCTGGCGGCGGAGCGGGACACCGGGCTCGGTGAGCTGCCCGCCAGACTGGTCGAGCACGCCGAGCGGATCAACGGCGGTTCGTTGGCCGACGACGTCGCGATCCTGTTGCTGTTCGATTCGGCGTTCGATTCGGGGCGGGCAGGCCCGGACCGTGTTGGTTCCGGATGAGGAGCGTGACACTGGCGCGGCGGATCGGCGCGCTGTTCGCGGTCGCCGCGGTCGCGCTGCTCGCCGCGATCACCGCGTCGATCGTGATCACTGACCAGAATCGAGCAGCCTCGACCGAGCTCGTCGACCGGATCACCCCATCCCGGCGGATGGCCGGTGACCTGCTCACCGCGTTGGTCGAACAGCAGAACGACATCCGCGGCTATGCCCTGCGCGGTGCGGAGATCTCGCTCCAGGAGCACCGCGAGCAGCTCAGCCGCCAGGAGAGCAGTGCCACCGAGCTGAGGGATCTGCTGTCGGCGGACCCGGCGCTGCGGGAGGGTCTGGACCGCACCCTGCAGGCCGCCGACCAATGGCGTCGCGACGCCGCTGAGCCGATCATCGAAACGGTCACCCGGAGCGGTCCACGACCGCAGGACGACGAGCTCTACCAGGTCGAACAGCAGGGGTTTCGACTTGTGGAGACGGCCGCCAAGGGGCTGCAGGCCGACTTGCAGGGGGCGCACGACAGGGCGGCCGCCCGGGTGGATGCCCTGGACCGGCTCGAGGTGGCGGTGCTCGTCGTCAGCGGGCTGGTCATCGCCGGGGTGCTCGCCGCCGCCACCGTGCTGCTGCGCCGGTGGGTGAGCACTCCGCTCGCCGCGCTGGCCGCCGACGCGCGTCGGGTGGCCGGCGGCGACTACGAGCACCAGGTGAGTGCCGGCAATGCCCCACCTGAGATCGCCGCGATGGCCGCCGATGTCGAGGCGATGCGCAGGAGAATCGTCGCCGACCGTGACACGCTGGCCGCGTCCGCCCTGGATCTGGAGCGGTCCAATGGGGATCTGGAGCAATTCGCCTTCGTCGCCTCCCATGACCTGCAGGAGCCGCTGCGCAAGGTGTCCAGTTTCTGTCAGCTGCTCCAGCGTCGCTACGGCGGGCAGCTCGACGAGCGCGCGGATCAGTACATCGGGTTCGCGGTGGACGGTGCCCAGCGGATGCAGCAGTTGATCAACGACCTGCTCGCGTTCTCCCGGGTCGGCCGGACCACGGCCGGGTTCGTGCCGGTCGAGCTGGCCACGGTGGTGCACGCCGCGGTGGCCGGGCTGGACGCGATCCGCGAGCGATCCCGCACTGAGGTCGTCGTCGATGAGCTCCCGGTGATTCTCGGTGATCCCTCATTGCTCACCCAACTGATGGCCAACCTCATCGGCAACGGGCTGAAGTTCTGCCGAGCGGGAGTGCCACCGCGGATCGAGATCGGCGCGCGACCGGCCGAGGATGGTTGTTCGGGCACGGATGGGCGGTCGGTACCCGGTGGTTGGGAGATATGGGTCGAGGACAACGGGATCGGCATCGACCCTGAGTACGCTGACAAAGTCTTTCTGATCTTCCAGCGACTACACGCCCGGGACCGCTACCCCGGGACCGGTATCGGGCTGGCACTGGCCAAGAAGATCGTCGAGTTTCACGGCGGACGGATCTGGTTGGACACCGGGCACGACCGGCATGACGGATCCCGGAGTGACGGACTTCGGAATGGTGAACCGGGAAATGGCGAAGCTGGGAACGGCGAACCGGGGAACGGCGAACCACAGAATGATGAATCGGCGAGGGGTGCCACCATCCGCATCTGGCTCCCCGCCCTGACAGAGGAGGCCGCACAGTGACCGAACCGGGGGCTCGCATCATCAACGTGTTACTGGTCGAAGACGATCCCAGCGACATCCTGATCACCCGTGAGGTGTTCGAAGAGCACTCGTACAACCGGCTCGACGTGGTGACCGATGGAGCGGCGGCACTGGCCTACCTGCGCCACGAGCAACCCTACACCGATTCCCGGGCACCCGATCTGATCCTGCTCGACCTCAACCTGCCCCGCCGGGACGGCCGGGAGGTGCTGGCCGAGGTGAAGGACGATCCGGCACTGGCCCACATTCCGATCATCGTCCTGACCACCTCCAGTGCCGAGGAGGACGTGCTGCGCAGCTACCAGCTGCACGCCAACGCCTACATCACCAAGCCGATGGATTTCGACAGCTTCACCGCCGCGATCAAACAGATCGATCACTTCTTCTTCAACGTGGCCCAGCTACCCGCCGGCGGAGCCACTCCCCCTCAATATGATCAATTATGCTGAGCGCTCCAGTTTATTCACTGAAAGGCTCAGCTCAGAGGCGCTCCAGCCGAACGGGGAGGCCGTCTTTCGGGCGCGGTAGCGAGGTGTAGTCCATCGGTGCCTGGTAGCCGGGCGGGGTGCTCCATCGGTAGCGCAGCAGCATCTGGTGCAGCACCGCCTTGACCTGCAGACCGGCGAAGTGCAACCCGATGCATTTGTGCACCCCACCGCCGAAGGGGACCCAGGCGAACCGGTGCACCCGGTCCTCCCGCCGGTGCTCGGCGAACCGCTCGGGATCGAAGCGCTCCGGATCCGGCCAGTACTGCGCCAGGTGATGGGTGAAATGCACGCCGATGGAGACCATCGTGCCTGCCGGCAGGAAGTGGCCCAGCACCTCGGTGTCCGCCACCGTCTTACGGGCGAGCGCCGGAACCGGGGCGACCAGCCGCAGCGCCTCCTTCATCGCCAGGTCCAGCGAGACCAGCGCGCCCAGATCGGCGTAGTCGAGTTCAGTCGTACCGAGCGCGTGTGATTCCGCCCGGCAGCGTTGTTGCCACTCCGGATACCGACCGAGATACTCCATGATCGTCGTGATCGTGGCCGTGGTGGTGTCGTGGGCCGCCATCAGCAGGAAGATCATGTGATTCACCACGTCGGCGTCGGTGAACCGGTGACCGTCCTCGGATTCGGCCTGACACAGCGCAGTGAACAGGTCCGTGGAGTTCCGTCCCGGGCCGAGGGCACGTGCTCGTACAGGAAGTCCTCCAGCACCCGCCGGCCGATCAGCCCGCGGCGCCACCGCCCGCCCGGAACGGAGGTCCGCACATAGGCGGTGCCGGCCCGCACACAGTCGATGAAGACGCGATTGATCTGATCCTTTCGGGCACTGTCGAGGCATGCGCCACCCATGAAGATGTCGGTCGCCAGGTCCAGGGTCAACCGCTTGATCGCCGGATAGACCTGAAACCTCCCGCCGGGTGTCCAGTTCTCCAGACCCGTGGCGATGGATGGGTTCATCGCGGCGAGATAGCCGCTCAGCCGGGCCGGGGTGAAAGCCTGCTGCATGATCCGCCGGTGGTGCCGCATTTCCAAGATTCTTTCCGGGGTCAGGTGCCGAATGGCCCGAAATTGTCGGTGCCGGTGACGAGAATGAGCACGTGACCACAGCGGTGCTGGACAGCGAGCAGGCCCGGATCGACGGGCTGCTCGGGGCATTGCGCACCGCCGAGGCCGAGTACCGCCGCAGCTACGCCCGGACCCTGGACGTGATCGCGGAGTTGGCGGCCGAGCGGGCCGGGACGATCGGACACAGTCATTTGCGAGTGATCACCGCGACGATGCGGCGAATCCCCCCTCCGCCCACCCCGACACAATCGCCGAAGCCGAGCAGACTCTGGCGCACATGGCCCGCCGGTTCGATCCCCCAGCGCTGGGCCGGATCGCCGAGCGCCTGCTGGCGCACCTGGATCCCGACGGCAACGAACCTCACGAGCAACCCGAAGAGCAACGGGAGCTACGGGTCCGCACCAGCCCGGATGGGACCGTACGCCTGGCCGGAACCCTGGATCCTGAAGGCGGCGCCCGCGTCCGGGAGGTCCTGGGCTCGCTCAACGGACGCCGTCCCTCGGTGGACGGGGTCCCCGATGCGCGCAGCCCGGCCCGTCGTGACGCCGACGCGCTGGTCGAAGTGATGACCAGCCTGCTCGACCAAGGCGGCCTGCCTACCCGCGGCGGGCAACGCCCACATCTGGTCATCACTCTGACCCTCAGCGATCTGATCCACGGTCTCGGGCGGATCAGCCTGGACACCGGGGGGGTCTGTGCGCCGCCGACGCCCGCCGCCTGGCCTGCGACGCCGCCATCATCCCCATGGTC
>JBOHHD010000106.1:0-3109 GCA_050700515.1 Pseudonocardiaceae bacterium | reverse complement strand
TGGGTCACCAGCGCGAAACCGGTGAGCAGGACCGCGAAAATTACGAGTAACAAAAAAGCGAATCGAACAGTCTTTCCCGTTGATCCGACAACGTCGGACATAAAGACGAAGAAGGCAACCCCCGCCTTGGTCGCCATCTTTAGGTCCTCCGCCGGCTCCGGGGCGGCGGAGGGCGTCTCGCGCGAATCAGCGGAAGCGGGGGCCTGGCCCTGACGCCCGGAACGGCGACCCGGCTGGGAGTTCGTTGCGGGGCTCATGTCCTTGCCTCTCAGCCGAGATGCGTATGGTGCTGAGCCGACCGTGTTGGTGACTCACTACCAAAGTCGACGGATGGGTACAGCACGTTACGGGCCGGCGCGAAGAGTGCATGCGGTGTGCTCCCCTCACACCGACTTCGAGCACTGGGTGACCCCGGTACGGGCTGGCAACTACACCGTATACGGCCATCTGTGAACCTCTGGTCTGCCGTTCCGGGTCGCGACCCGCTCTCCCGGTCCCGGCACGACCCCACTGTGGCCTGTCTATCAGGAGCGCTTCCGCAGCTGAGCTGGCGCGTTAGGGGCGACCGTGCCTACACGAGGCGGATCCATGCCTCTACTCCGGTCGCCATCGGCTGGGTGAGCCCGCGAATTTTGACGTCCGATCCCCATGTCTTCGACCCCGATGTCCTCCGCCCAGTGGCAGGCGACTCGGTGGCCGGGCCGGACCTCCCGCAGGGCGGGGCGCTCGTCGTCGCACCTGGTCGGCCGGCGCCACGGGCAGCGGGTGTGGAAGCGGCACCCTGAGGGGGGTGCCGCGGGCGAGGGCAGGTCCCCGGTGAGCAGGATCTGCTCCCGGCTGTCCTCCACCACCGGGTCCGGGACGGGCACCGCGGAGAGCAACGCCTTGGTATACGGGTGCAGCGGCGTGGCGTAGAGATCGTCGGAGCCGGCCTCCTCGACGATCCCACCCAGATACATCACGCCCACCCGGTCGGCCATGTGCCGCACCACCGCCAGGTCGTGCGAGATCACCAGGTAGGTCAGCCCGAACTCGCGCTGCAGGTCCTCCAGCAGGTTGATCACCTGGGCCTGCACGGACACGTCCAGCGCGGACACCGGCTCGTCGGCGATCACCAGCTCGGGCTCGACGGTCAGCGCCCGGGCGATACCGATGCGCTGGCGCTGACCACCGGAGAACTCGTGCGGGTAGCGGCGCAGGGCACTCGCCGCCAGCCCCACCGCGTCCAGCAACTCCCGCAGCCGGGTCGACGTGGTGCGCCGATCGCGATCCAAACCGTGCGCTCGCAGGCCCTCGGCCAGCAGTGACTCCACCGATTGACGGGGATCCAGGGAGGCCAGCGGGTCCTGGAACACCATCTGCATCCGCCGGCGCATCCGGCGCAACGACTCGCCCCCGACGGTGGACATATCGGTACCATCGAAGATCACCCTCCCACCGGTGGGCTCGACCAGGCGCAGCAGCGCCCGCCCGAGGGTGGACTTCCCACACCCCGACTCGCCGACCAGCCCGTAGGTCTCCCCCCGCCGGATACCGAGGTCGACGCCATCCACCGCCTGCACCTGCCCCACCGTCCGGTTCAGCACCACTCCCCCCTTGATCGGAAACCACACCCGCAACTCCGTCACCTCGACCAGCACCTCCCGTCCCGGTGACGAGCTCGACGTGATGAGGGCACCGGACCCCTCCAGGGGAACCGCGAGGTCGACGTCACCGCGGGCGGGGGCAGCGCTGCTGGGCGGGACAGGGTTGTGGCACCTGAGGGATCGGTTTTCGGCAATCCCGAGCAGTGCGGGAGTCTGCTGAGTGCAGACCTCCAGCACCCGAGGGCAGCGGGGAGCGAAAGCGCAGCCCTGCGTCCAGGGGATGTCATCGGTGACCGAGCCACGGATCGGCTCCAGGCGCTGCCCGCGGGCCACGTCCAGGCGAGGGGTCGAGGCCAGCAACCCGGCGGTGTAGGGATGCCGGGATTCGCGCAGCAGCGGGTGCCGGGCGCCCCGCTCGATGATCCGCCCGTCGTAGAGCACGACGATCTCGTCACACAGCCCGGCGACCACCCCCAGATCATGGGTGATCATGATCAACGCGGTACCCGTATCGGCGACCAGCTCGCGGAGCAGGACCAGGATCTGAGCCTGGATGGTGACGTCCAGCGCGGTGGTCGGCTCGTCGGCGATGAGCAGTCGGGGCCGGGCGGCCAGCGCCATCGCGATCAGCGCGCGCTGCCGCATGCCGCCGGAGAGCTGGTGGGGGTACTCGTCGAGACGTCGCCGCGGATCCGGGATGCCGACCCGGGCGAGCAGGTCGGCGGCCTCGATCCGGGCCGCGCGCCGGGCCAGACCACGGTGGCGCTCCAGCACCTCGCTGACCTGCACACCGATCGGCACCACCGGGTTCAGCGAGGACAGCGGATCCTGGAACACCATGCCCAGGTCCCGGCCGCGCCGATCCCGCATCGCCCGCTCGGACAGGCCCAGCAGTTCGGTGCCCTCGAACCGCACCCACCCGCCGACCTGAACGCCACGGCGCGGCAGCAACCCCATGATCGCCAACGCGGTCACGGACTTGCCGCACCCGGACTCCCCGACCAACCCCAGGGTCTGCCCAGGCTCGACGGTGAAACTCACCCCGTCCACCGCGACGGTCGCCGGCTCGCCCCGCCGCTGGAAGACCACCGAAAGATCCTCGACGTCGAGGAGCCGTGAGTGGTGTTGCGTGCTGCGGCGGTCTGCCATCGGCTCCCCTGGATGGATGATCTCCAGAATACGGTGCGCCCAGGAAGCAGGCTAAATCCATACCACCCGGGTCGCCGGCGGCCTTGCCGGGTGAGCTCTGCTGTCGCCGAGTTCGACAGGAGAGCTGCTCGCAGCCATATGGTGTCCGACCAGTCATCGCTCAACCGGTGTCCGACCAACGGGGCATCAGCGCCCGGTGGCTCTGGCCTGAGAGCGAGGTCGGGCGGTTTGGGCTCAGCCCACGCGTCGACGCTTCTGGAGGGTTATGCAAAACTCTCATGGACCTCCTTCCGATAGTGGGATGCAGACACCCGTCTTGGTCCGCATCCTTCCCCTCGACCTCTGGCCGCTCCACGAAATTAATAGCCACAGTC
>JBOHHD010000105.1:0-9856 GCA_050700515.1 Pseudonocardiaceae bacterium | reverse complement strand
TTCTTCCTCGGATCTAGCACGGCTACCAAAGAAGGAAGAGTGCCCATGTCCACCGTGTGATACCTCGGGAAGCTATGTGAGGAGTGCGCATGCCCGCGGTCTGCACGTCGGTACCCACCGCGATATCAGCTACTCCAGTGGAATCTTCAGCAGGGGGCGGAGACGACCATGTCCGCAGTGATACGGCTACCGGAGCGCAGCCGCTGCGCAGCGCGCAACGCTCGGACGGCATCGAGCATCATCCCCAGCCGATCGATGTCTCATCGAAATTTCGCCACTACTGATTTATGTCTCTTGGTCCATCTGTGGTTACGGATTCAATTGCTGTTCGAATTATTGACATCAACTGATTTTCGATCAAAGGCGTGACGGCGATAGTCGCCAGCGAACCAAGCGAATGATCAGAGCCGTTCAAATCGAGGACGCGAGCTCCGGCCTCTTGCGCGATGAGCACTCCTGCACTCGGATCCCATAGGGTGAGGGGACACGTTGACGTGTTCACTGTTAGGCTATCACTAGTACGGTCGCTAGATGGCAAGGTCTGACTCCTCCAGTGGGCGGACAATGAGGCCTCTACTGGTCCACGGTTCGCGAGAATTGTGGGCGAGTCTTTCTAGCCATTCAATCTGATCGGCGAAGTATTTCCAATATGGTGTGTCGTCTTCAAAAATCATTATCGGACTCTCGGTGCCGCGCTTGCCATGTCCGTAGAGCATGACACGACAGCTTCTGTCGATTTTCTCAACGGCAAATGAGCAAGGAAAGTTGAAGGTAAATATTCGAATTCCTGCGGACGACGTCATCGGTTTTATTCGCCGTGAAGCCGAGAAGAGCGGCCGTAGTATTTCACGAATGTAGCGAGTCGGATCTTCCATCGCGGCTTCAGCCGGCTCCAGGCGATAGCGATCTTGGCGTGATTCGCATTGTGGATCCATGATATAGAAAGTTACGGGTATTTCACACGCTTTCGCTTCGAACAAGGGGAGCATCTCGTCCTCGGCGCAATAGTTTCGGCTCAATCCAAACACCGAGATTTCCTGACGAGCGTTCGTGACGCGTCTCACCAGGTCATCAAGAACTTCTTGATTGGTTTGCGGCCAGATATCAGAAACACGAGCTCTTTCGAGAGGGGTTTGCTGGCTGGAGTTTACGGTTGTCTTGTCGTCGTTCCTTAGCAGTACATCGACCTTATCTGGTGGGCATGGTTCAAACAACGATTTCACACTGTAGTTCGGAAACATCGATTCAAGTACACGGCAGGCGTCCGGATATGGTAGTTCGCGTAGCTCGCCGCGTAACCATCGGTAGAACTGAGCATGACGGGGCCAAGTGCCGACCAATATGGGGTCGATACCCTTAGCAATCTTGTCCCACTCTCTCGCAAAAGTGGAGTGTTTTTGCCAATGGCGGGCGCGTAGCAGCACTTTGAGGAGGGTTTGCTCGGTGTCGGGGACGGCTGGCAGGTTCATGCGACGAAGACTACCACGTTAATGAGACAGAGAAGATAAGTAGGACACGAGCCGATAAGAAGGGGGACTGGGACGCGATAGCGATGACCTAATTCTCATTGGCATCTTAACCGTACGTGCCGGTATGGAGTACGGCACCGAACCGGCAATCAAGATCAGTTCTTCCGAGAGGACCCAACTGTGGCTGGAGTGACCATGGCGGACCCGGTGGGTCCGGTCGCCGTGCTGTTGGCCGCTTGGGTGGCCGTGATGGCTGCTGTGATGGTGGTTACCAGGTGGCAATGGTTCCGTGACCGCACACCTACCAGGCATCGGCAGGGTGCGCTTTTTCCGCCAGAGGTCGCCACCGGGCAGGACCGCGGAGGCGTCCGATGACGGGCGACGTTCTCGTCTTGTCCGTGGTTGACACCTGCACCGGGGAATTGCATCTGGTCCCGGTCGAGATGGCCGTCCTGCACCGGCACTCGGGACATTACCCCGCTTTGTGTGGGGTCGTTGTGCCTGCGGCCAGCCTCACCACTCCACCTGTTCGGCACTGCTCGGGCTGTACCGCCCAGGCCCAAGGGCGAGGCGAAAGCGGCGCGCCACGGCGAAAGCTGACCCAACCGCGACGTATTCGCCTTCCGTGGCCCACGAAGAGAGGGCGCCACCGTGATCGTCATCCGTAATCGCGGTGCGTCTGGTTCGTCACGGTGTCGGCGTTGAGTGCCGCACGCCGACACCGCCGCATCCGTTGCGGCCGGTCAGTATTTCCTATGAAGGAATAGTTCGGTGAGCGTGCACAAGTCGGTCGGCGTATCGGTCCATGCGGCTCCGATTGCGTGGCTGCACCTGTCTGGCGGTATGAATGTCCCGGAGGGCTACACGATCCGCTGGCGGCGGGGTGATGCGGTTGCTTATGTATTAGCGGGCAAGCAGTTGTCCAGTCATGCGATCACCGACGTGGTCACGACGGTGGAGGTCCCCTTGCGCGGCTGGGTCGATATGGCCCACGTCCGGGAACATGGCCAGCGGTGGCTGGCCGCTCATAATAAGGAAGGAGAGCGGGCCGGTGATGGTTCGCTGGGTGTATTCCGATGTCGATGAGCGTGCCCACTTCCTGGACGAGAACAACGCTGCCGGATCCGGGAGGACAGGGGAAACGTGATACTTCTCAAGGAGAGTCAGCATGGCCAAGCGCACCAAGAGTAAGGCTCAGCGGGGTTTGGTGACCCATCGCATTGTGTTTGCCAGTCGTAAAAATCCCCACGCCCGGAACCAAGAGCTCAAAGTGGACGTCCGGTGTGGAACGATTATCGATGTAGATCATGCGGTGGGGTTGGTCGCTGTCCGTACGCCGCTACCGTTGAATGAGGTCAGGATCGTCAGAATAGAACTATGCTGAGCACTCCGGGTCCGGATGAGCATTTCCGTGGATACAGCTTATGGTCGGGTTATCATCCTGGCCAGGATTTCACACTCACTGTTGGTCCTCAGTCGCTACGCCGCTGCCCGTGAGCAGTGCTCGCAACGCTGCGGTGTAGTCCTCGAAGGCGCGCCGTCCCTGCCGGGTCAGGGCGAGATAGGTCACCGGGGTGCGCCGTTCATGGGTTTTGGTGATCTCCAGATACCCGGCTTCTTCGAGTTTGCGCAAGTGGGTGGAGAGGTTCCCGGCGGTCATCCCCAGCAATTGCTGCACCCGGGGAAAGGCGAGCCGATTCCCCTCGGAGATCACGGCCAGGGTGGCCACCACCCGCAGCCGGGCCTGCGCGTGGATCACCGCGTCGAGTCCGGGGACGCTGTTCACCGCCGGTTTCCGACCTGCCGCGTGCGACCCGGTCATGCCGCCAGGCCCGGCTGCGTCACAGCGCGAACCATGCTGCGACGACCAGGAACCCGTCACCACTGGTGATCGCAAGCGCCACATAGTGGGGCGGTGTACTGGCGAGTACGGAGATGGCGTCGGTGACGACCAAGCACCCACACGCCCAGCCCAAACTGGAACCGATCCCGCCACAGTGCCCAGCTTCACCCGTATATATGGCCATTCACCATGATCGAGAGCACCCGACGATCTACACGTCGATACCCACCGCGATGCCGTCCACTCCGGTGGGATGTTGGGCGGGAGCGAAGACAACCGTGTCTGCTCGCGACGCGGTACGCAGCGGTTCCGCCACGGCCCGGGCCAGCGCAGCAGGCTCGCCCTGCGACGCATCCAGGATCAGTGCAGCGATGCGGCTACCGGAGTGCAGCCGCTGCGCCGCGCGCAAGGCTCGGACGGCGTCGAGCATGACCACCATCTGATCGATGTCGCTCGGATCAGTCTTCCAGCCCTCCTCTATCCCGGGCCACGCGGAGAGGTGGATGCTGGCAGTCTTTTCCTGATCGGCATAGAAGTGCTGATACAAACTTTCGGTGACGAACGGCGCGAATGGTGCGAATAGGGCGAGCACTGTTCGGAACACTTCCCGCATTGTCCACTGCGCGCTGAGCCGTTCGATATCGGAGTGTTTGCCCGGATCGAGGAAGCGATCTTTGATCATTTCGAGGTAACGATCGCAGAACACTGACCAGAAGAATCTTGAGGCCCCCTTGTGCGCCTGCATGAAGTCGTACTGGTCGAACGCCTCGGTGGCCCCCGCAACCACCTCGGCCAGGTGTGCGAGCACCCAGCGGTCCACGACTGTCCGATCGGCAACGGGAAGCGGTGTCGCCGATAAGGGGTCGAATCCGACCAGGTGCAGATCCAGGAAGCGACCGACGTTCCAGATCTTGACGGTGAATTTGCGGCCGACCTTGACGTCCTTCTCGCTGTATCGAAGGTCATTACCCAGCCGAGCCGACGTCGCCCACAGGCGCAGCGCGTCCGCGCCATAACGCGCGATGACCTGGTCGGGCACGTAACGGTTGAACCCCTCCTGGTTGGTCGACTTCTCCAGGTCGCGCTTTGAGATCTTCTTACCCTGCTCGTTGAGACCCCACCCGGAGATCATCACCGTGTTCCACGGAACCCGGCCGAAGTGGAACTCTGACTGGACTAATGTGTAGAACAACCAAGTCCGGATGATCTCGAATGCCTGGACCCGCAGGCTCATAGGAGCCAGCACGGGATCTGAGCCGGACGCCGAAACTGCCCATCCATCATTGATCTGCGGTGATAGGGACGAGGTCATCCAGGTATCCATCACGTCAGGATCTCCCGAGAAACCGCCCGGCTTGCCACGTCGGTCTTCGGTGAAGCCCAGCGGGACGTCGGTACTGGGATCCACCGGCAATGCCGACAGCTCCGGCAGTAACACGCCGTCCTGGGTCGGTTCGCCGTTCTCGTCCAGTCGATACCAGACCGGGAACGGCACGCCGTAATGTCGCTGCCGGGTAATGTTCCAGTCCCATTTGAGCCCATCGATCCAGTCGTCGAGTCGACGTTTCATCGATTCCGGGGCCCACACCAGCTCTGCTGCGCGTGTCCGGAAGCGTTCACGATGCTTTATTATCCGGATGAACCACTGCGGCCGGATCTGAAACTCCACCGGCGTGGAGCAGCGCTCATGCACCCCGACCACCTGCCTGATCGAGGTGGAGTCCAGTAGTTCGCCGCTGTCGGTCAGTAAGTCGAGGGTGCGACGGCGGGCGTCCTCGATGTTTCGGCCTGCCAACGGGCCGGCCGACTCATCGAATCTTCCGTCGGGACCGAGTACCAGTCGCAGATCAAGGGAGTCCCGACGCCATTTGCCAACGTCCTCGACGTCACCGAATGTGCAGACCATCATCAGACCTGTGCCGAACTCAGGATCGACTGACTCGTCAGCCTTGATGGGCACCTCGTGGCCGAAAACTGGCACCCGGGCGAATGTTCCGGCTAGCTGAGCGTACCGCTCATCGCCAGGATGAAAGTACATCGCCACGCACGCGGGCAACAGCTCCGGGCGGGTCGTTGCGATAACCAGCGGCTCGCCTGTCTCCGCAGCGGAGAATGCGATCTTATGGATGCGTCCTTTGCGTTCCAGATCCTCGATGTCGGCCTGGGCCAATGCTGTGCGGCACTCGATACACCAGAGGATCGGGTCCCGGCTTCGCCTGATATAGCCAGCCTCCTGCAGTTTGATAAAACTTGTCTGTGCCGTTGTCTGAGAGCGCTTGTCGATGGTTGAGTACGTCTGTGACCAGTCCACGGACAGACCCACTTGGCGCCACAGGTCCTCGTAACGCGCTGCGGTAGTTTTGGTTTCCTCCATGCAAAGCTTGACGAACTCGGCCCGAGGGGTGTCCGTCGCCTTGATACCGTACTTCTGCTCGACGAAACGTTCGGTGGGCAGACCGTTGTCGTCGAATCCCATTGGATAGAAAATGCGTTCGCCGCGCATGCGATGGTATCGGACGATGAAGTCGGCCTGTGAATAACTCATTGCATGGCCTACGTGCAGATGGGAGGCTGATACGTATGGGGGTGGCGTGTCGATGCTGAAGACCGAACCGGTGAGGTCTGCGTCATACCGGTAGATATCGCGTGCTTCCCAGAGCGAGCGAACGTTCGCCTCAACCGCGCTGGAATCGTACTCACTGCTGTCCATTAGCTCTGCTCTCCATATGAGGCGCCATTCTATCGGAGCGTGATAGCACTCAACGGCTCCGCTGACTGGTGTGCTGGAGTTCACCGAAAACCTAGCCGAAGACCGGATGGCTGTAGATCACACCTTCACCCGGGCTGCATGCTACTCTATGCGTTGCAGGTGCTGTCCCGAGGGAGGAGCCATACCGATGGAGTCTACCCAGGCTGCGGAAACAAGCGGGGTCGCCGTCACTGACGACATGTCCGACGTCGAGTTCGAGTCGATGCCTGACAGTTACCTGGCTGAGGCCGGGAGTTGGGTCCAGATCAGCTGACCCCTTGTAGTCCTGAGGTTCCCTTGGAGTGACACCTGCCGCAACACCGGAGGGACAAGGGATGACTCCGCTTGATGCTGTGACCGAGACTCATTTCTCCTCGCGACCGGACGGTCGGCGGATGCGCCTCCTACGCACGGCCCTCAACTACAACCTGCAACGCGATCTCAGAGCCCAACTGCGGGTCGCTGCAAGGTGCTACCGGGGTCTGCAGAGCGGGTAGGCGCCCTCGTCGAGGCACTGAACATCGCCCGGCGGATCACTCCTGCGGTGTTCACCTGCCACCATCAGATCGCTACCGGGTTGCGCCGACAGGATGTTGGCCGAGTCGCTGCAGCGATTGGAGCATTGTCCGGGCTACTGGAAGCGTCGCCATATGCCGATGGCCTCCAGATCGGTCCGGTGGTGTGGGATTTCACCGATGCGGAAGTTCTGGCCTTTCTCTGTGGGCCAGAGGGGCCTCGCACCTCTCGGGGAGAATTCCCTGAAGTATGGACTCCCCATAGTGAGGACTTGAAGCGTGGCGTTGCCTGGGCTGAGCAGTCGTTACCGCTACTCGCAGAGCTGGACTCGGAGCTGTACGCGGAGTTCGAAGCGGTGGTTGGATTGGTACGGTTGTTTCGTGGCCGCGCCGCGCGCGGTATTACCAGCGTGCGTTGTTTTGGCTTGGTGCTCCTTCGGTTGCCGGATCCCGGGCAAGAGGCCGAGGAACCCCTCATGTACTTCCTCGACCACGTCACCCACGAGACCTCGCACCTTGTTCTGCATACGCTGATGAACGTCGATCCGTTGATCACAGACGGGCACGCAAAGCGATTTGATGCACCTATCCGGCCCGACCCTCGCCCGCTCTACGGCATCTATCATGCTACATTCGTACTCAGTCGGATCACCCGTGTCCTCGCCCGGCTCGCCCGGCTTTACCCTCGCCTGACTGTCATCGCCGCTCGTGACCAGCAACATTCCCGTTTCCACAGGGGACTTTCGACGTTGCGAGAGCATGCAACGCTGACTCCTCTTGGCGACCGTGTGCTCAGCTCTTGCCATGAATTGGTCGACTACGAAATGGGCTGACCTGATGGCGCTGCCCTTCCGCTCGCGACTTCAGGTCAGTAGAAGCTTTCCGGAGTGGACGATCGCGCAGAGCGGCATTTTCTTATCTATCGCCGACAGGAGATTTCCGGTAATCGGATCAGCGTGTTCGCGAGATTCGAGGGTTGCCCGCACGACGAGTTTTTACGAGGCAATAGAACGTCTATTGACTCGAGTCGCCGCCCATTCTGAGGATCGTTGGCTCGATGCCCGGCAAGGCGTCGAAGGACAGATGTCGCCAGTCAGCGTCCGGTTGTCACAGGTTTTGCCGCGACCGGATCCGCAGGGCATTCTAGTTACCGACGGGACTGGCCTGGCAGTGCATAATGACCATGATAGTGCTCGGAGTCATGCGGTCGCCGAGTTACAGGAAAGGGCACTGCTTGCCCAACTCTGGTACAGAGGAGGGCTGCCGATGCGGCGTGTCAGCCTGCCGCAAGACGGGGACCATATGAATGCGCGAACATGGGTGCTCGACGGCGGTGATATGTGGTTTGCTGTGGCAGATGCTATAAATTATAAGCAACTTGCTTACGCTCTCGGTGCAGCGGTACGAGATAGCCGTGATTCGGCTGCGGCACACGCGTTGAGCGAAGCGGTCATGGTGCTTGATTCTGCTCAACGCGGGGCGATCCCGCCGCACGTCCAGAAGCTCGCCCGGCAGCGTGCCTCCGCCCTCGCCGGACCCCTGGCCATGCAGCGTCGCGAGCACCTGGATGGAATGATCGAGAGAGCCTGCTCGACTAATGTTGAAGGGTTCGCAAACCTTTGGTTACATGCCCGGATTCGGCCACAGGATGTCACAGTTGCCCATGTGCTCACCGGGCCGGACTGGACCATGGTCCGGGCAACGGCGGAGAATGCGTTGCTGCTTCGAGATGCGCGACACCAGCACGAGTTCTCCCACATCGTCTCCGATCCCCTGTGCTGAGTCGCACCACAACCACTCGAACTATCCGTAGCCGCTCGGTTACGATGTGTCAGATGCTGGTTGCGCAGTCGGACGGACGGGAGACCGATGGTGTCGGTACTTCGGCGGATCGTGCACGAGGTTCACTCAGTCGAGTTCGGCGCTGTCACCTGTTACGACCAGCATCACCTGGTGATTGGCCGAGAGCGGGTCGAAGCCTTGCTCGCCGATCCCGCGCTGGCGTCGGCCCGTCCCCAGCTCGCCTCGCCGGGAGAACCGGTGCGGATCATCGCGCCGCTCGACGTGGTGGAGCCGCGTGCCAAGGGGCACAGTTCCAAGGGCACGGGTTCAATGAGCCAGGGCGGCGGGATGTTCCCCGGCTGGTTGGCGCCGGTCAACCGCAAGCGCGGACCGGACACGCACGTGCTGCGGGGTGCCGCCGTACTCGCCGCCGGTTACCTGCCCCGCAACCAGGAGGGCCTGATCGACATGTCCGGCCCGGTCGCCCCGCTCTCGCCGTTCAGCCGGACGCATAACGTCGTGGTCGAATTCGTTCCGGCCGAGGGCGCAACGTTGTTGGACGCGGAGCAGGCGGTACGGCGGGGACTGCTGCGACTCGCTGTGCACCTGGCCGATGCGGCCGCCGGTGCCGCCCCTGACGCGGTGGAGGAGCTGGCGCCACCGCACCGGGCGGGCAGTCCCACCGATGGCCTGCCCCGGGTGGGCGTGATCACCAACTTGCAGACCCAGGGTGCGTTCAAGGACGTCTTCGTCTACGGCGCCAGCATGGCGGGCAGCCTGCCGACCTTGTTCGACCCCGCGGAGATCGAGGACGGCGCCGTGGTCGCGGGCCAGTACGGCCACCCGGCGCTGCGCAACCCGACCTACATCCACCAGAACCACCCGGTGATCGCCGAACTGCGGGCCCGCAATGGGCGAGATCTGCATTTCGCCGGAGTCGTGCTGTGTCCGGAGCCGGTGGAGCAGGCGGGTAAGGAGCACGTCTCCCAGCACGCCGCCTGGCTCTGCCATGCCGCCGGCTTCGACGCGGCGATCGTGACCAAGGAGGGTGCCGGCAACGCCGACAACGATCTGTCGATGAAGGTCGACGCCCTGGAAGCCGCCGGATTGACGGCGGTGGCCCTGTATGCCGAGATGTCCGGGCCGGACGGCACCGGACCCCCGCTGGTGGCGGGTCCCCGCCGCGGTGCCGTGATCAGCACCGGCAATTACGACCAACGAGTGCAGCTGCCCGCCGTCGAGCGGGTGTTGGGGGGTGAGCGGTTGCGCATCATCGACGCCGAGGCCACCGCCGCAATTGAGGTTCCGGTCGCCATGATCCTGGGCGCGCTGAGTCCGTTGGGTGCCGCGCGGCTGACCTGCCGTCCGGACGCGGCGGAGCAAGCTCTGTCGGAGCTCGTACTGAACGGGGTGGCCTGATGCGACTCGTGCACTACATCAACCAGTTCTACACCGGACTCGGCGGCGAGGATGCGGCTGCCCTCGGGCCGCGGGCGCT
>JBOHHD010000104.1:0-2979 GCA_050700515.1 Pseudonocardiaceae bacterium | reverse complement strand
TGGAAAACCCTCCTCACACCCCCCCACCCACCACTCAACCTCCCCACCTACCCCTTCCAACACGAACGATTCTGGTTGGAAACAGTGCCTACGGCACGGACATCCACCTCGACGACGTTGGCGCATCCGTTGCTCGGCGCGCTGCTGGATCTGCCTGGCGCCGAGGAATCGGTGTTCACCGGCAGGTTGTCGGCTGGAACCCATTCCTGGCTGACCGATCACACTTTGCTCGATACCGTGATCGTTCCTGGCACTGCGTTTCTGGAGTTGGTGGTGCGAGCCGGCGAGGAGCTCGGGTGCGACCGGGTCGACGAGCTGATCAACGAGGTACCTCTGGTGCTGCCCGCAGCACAATCCGGCGTTCTCCTGCAGGTCACCGTGGGAAGGGCCGAAAAGGAGGGTCGTCGGACGGTGACCGTGTACTCGCGTCCCGATGACGCGGCTCCGGACGTGGCATGGACACGGCACCTGGAGGGAGTGCTCGCCGCCGATCGAAAGTCACCCTCGTTCGACTTCTCCGCGTGGCCCCCGATCGGTGCCGTTCCCCTCGAGGTGGATGGTTTCTATGCGGACCTGGTCGAGGCCGGCTACGGCTACGGGCCCGCGTTCCGAGGTTTGCGGGCGGCATGGCGACGCGATGACGAGCTCTTCGTCGAGGTGGCCCTGTCCGCGGAGCAACAGCCGCATGCGGGCGAGTTCTCGGTGCATCCGGCCCTGTTGGATGCCGTTCTCCAGGCGATCATCCTCGGTGGCCTCGAAGACCGCGTCGAAGATCAGGTCCGAGTGCCTTTTGCCTGGCGGGGGATACAGAAATGGTCCTCCGGGGCTTCGCGGCTGCGTGGCCGCCTGGTCTCGGACGGTAACGGCGGAGTGGCCGTACAGCTCGCGGACACCGACGGCATACCGGTGGCCCAGATCGAGTCCCTGCTATCCCGACCGGTCACCGCCGATCGACTCGGTGTCGATCGACTGGGTGTGGGTGGGTGGTTGTTTGGTGTGGAGTGGGTGCGGCATGAGGTGTGTGGAGTCGGTGATGGTGCAGTGCGGTTGTGTGAGGTGGGGGAGGGTGATGTTCGGGTTGTGGTGTCGCGGGTGTTGGGTGTGGTGCAGGAGTTTCTTCGGGATTCGGGGTTGTCTCGGTTGGTGGTGGTGACTCGGGGGGTGGTGGGTCCGGGGTGTGGTGATCCGGTGGGTGCTGCGGTGTGGGGGTTGGTGCGGTCGGCGCAGTTGGAGGAGCCGGGGCGGATTGTGTTGGTCGATACCGATGATGGTGACTTGTCTCGTTCTGTGTTTTCTGTGGTGGCGGTGGGGGATGAGCCGCAGGTGGTGGTGCGGGGTGGTGTGGTGTTCGTGCCGCGGTTGAAGCGGATTATCGAGAGCGTTTCGCCGCGATGCCGGTTGGATCCGGAGGGCACGGTGTTGATTACCGGTGGTACTGGTGCGTTGGGGATGGTTTTGGCGCGTCATCTGGTGGCTGAATATGGGGTGCGGCGATTGCTGTTGGTTGGTCGCGCTGGTGGTTCTGTTGATTTCGGGGAGCTTGAGGTGGATGTGGAGGTGGTGGCGTGTGATGTGGCTGATCGGGATGCTGTGGCCGCGGTATTGGACCGGATTCCGGCAGAGCATCCGTTGACCGGGGTGGTCCATGCCGCGGGGGTGCTCGATGACGGGGTGATCTCGACGTTGACTCCGGAGCGGTTGGATAGGGTGTTCGGTCCGAAAGTCGATGGCGCACTCAACCTGCATGAATTGACCCGGGACACCGATCTGGCGATGTTCGTGCTGTTCTCCTCGGCGGCGGCGACGTTGGGGAGCCCCGGTCAGGGCAATTACGCTGCGGCTAATGGTTTTCTGGACGGTCTGGCTCATCGGCGAAACGCCGAAGGATTGCCCGCGATATCGCTGGCGTGGGGGCCGTGGGACAGTGGTATGGCTGCGGGGTTGGTACAGCGTGGTGGCCTAAAGCCGTTGATTTCTGCTGAGGGGCTGGCGTTGTGGGACATCGCGCTACGGAGTGGGTGTCCGGTTGTGGCGCCGATGCATTTGGACATGAGCGTAGCCGCCGTCGACGGCGTTCCCTCCTTGCTGCACGAACTGATACGCCCGAAGCGGCCTGAGGTGAAGGTGTCTGCCGGGGCGGACGAACCTCTGCCCCGGCGATTGCATCGGCTTCCGGGAAGTGAGCGACACCGCGCCCTGCTCGATCTGGTGCGAACCGAGGCGCTCTCCGTGCTCGGCCGCCCCACAACGGATGTCCTGAGTGCCGACCAAGCCTTCCGGGAGGTGGGCTTCGACTCGCTCACCGCGGTCGAGTTACGCAATCGACTGAACGGTGCCATGGGTGTGCGTTTGCCGGTCACTGTCGTGTTCGACCATCCGACGCCGCACGACCTCGCCAGTCGGATGAAAGAAGAACTGTTTCCCGATGCACCGCCCGACGCCTGTGAGAAAGAAATCCGCAAGGCACTGGCAACCGTACCGTTCGACCGACTCAAAGAGGCCGGAGTCGTGGATGTACTACTGCGGTTGGCGCGTACCGGTACCGATGCGCCCACGCCACGCGGCGACGACGAAGCCGATCTCCTCGACACGATGGATGCCGCCGATCTCGTTCGGCGAGCCCTGAGCGGCAATGAGCGTTGAGCAGTCTTTCGAGTCTGGAGGATAGACGTGACGACCTCTGAGAAGCAGCTCGTCGAGGCCCTTCGCTCCGCACTCAAGGAAAACGAGCGACTACGTCAGGAGAGCGCCAAGGCCGCAGCCGAGCTGGCGGAGCCGATCGCGGTGGTGGCGATGGGGTGTCGGTTTCCTGGTGGGGTGTGTTCTGCTGAGGATTTGTGGGGGTTGGTGGCTGGTGGTGTGGATGCGATTTCGGGGTTTCCGGTGGATCGGGGGTGGGATCTGGAGAATTTGTTCGATCCGGATCCGGAGTGTGTGGGGAAGTCGTATGTGCGGGAGGGTGGTTTCCTGCATGATATG
>JBOHHD010000103.1:0-5653 GCA_050700515.1 Pseudonocardiaceae bacterium | reverse complement strand
ATCTCCTTTGCCTGGTATTCGTGAATGTCCACCGGCTGCTCCTCAGGCCCTGCTCGCCCGGGCGGTGGAAATCGCGTCATCCAATGAGATGATCGTCTGAGCCATCCGTTCGGACGCCGCGTCGATCATCTTGCCGTCCAGCGAGGCGGCGCCCCTGCCCTCGGCGGCGGCCGCTGCCAGCGCCTCGACGATGCGCCGGGCCCGGTCGACCTCCGCCGCGGGCGGACTGAAGACCTCGTTGGCCAGTTCGATCTGGCTGGGGTGGATCGCCCACTTGCCCTCACAACCCAACGCGGCCGCTCGCCGTGCCCCGGCGCGGTAGCCGTCGGGATCGGAGTAATCCCCGAACGGGCCGTCGATGGGGCGCAGCCCATAGGCCCGGCACGCGACGATCAGGCGGGACAACGCGAAGTGCCACTGGTCACCGGGGTAGTCGGGGTTGAGACCACCGATGCTGACCGTGCGGGCACGCAGGCTCGCGGCGTAGTCGGCGACGCCGAAGTGCAGTGCTTCCAACCGGCCTCCCGGCCGTCCGGCGCTGCCGGCGATGACCTCGACGTTCGCCATGCCCAGGGCGGTCTCGATGAGCGCCTCGATACCCACCCGCGTGCCGTAGCCCTTCGCCTGTTCCACCTGATCGACGAGCGTCTCGACGCAGTACAGATCGGCGGGCACGCCGACCTTGGGCACCAGGATCGTGTGCAACCGGTCGCCCGCCTGCTCCATGACGTCGATGACGTCGCGATACATGTAATGGGTATCGAGCCCGTTGATGCGTACCGACACCGTCTTGCCCGCACCCGCCCAGTCGATCTCATTGAGCGCGGCGATGACATTCTTGCGCGCCTGCTCCTTGTCGGCCGGCGCGACGGCGTCTTCCAGATCGAGGAAGACGTAATCCGCCGGACCGCCGGCCGCCTTCTCCATGAAGGCCGGATTGGAGCCCGGCACGGCCAGTTCGCTGCGCTGCAGCCGCGCCTTGCGCATCGGGTGCAGAGTGTGGCTCATCGAGCCGACTCCTGGCGGTAGTACGTCTGAGCGGCGGCGACGCCTGCGCCGAGTTCCACCTTGGCTCCGGCGTCGGCGAGTGACATCTCGGCGGCGGCCAGTGCGGCGAGGCAGGAGACCTCGTTGAGGTCGCCGAGATGACCGATGCGAAAGACAGTGCCCGCGAGTTTGTTCAGGCCCCCGCCGAACGAGGTGCGGTAGCGCTGGTAGGCGATGCGGACGACGTCGGCGCTGTCGACTCCCTCGGGCACCGTGATCGCGGTGACGGTGTCGGAGTACCAGGCGGGCGACACCGCGCACAGGCGCAGGTTCAGCGCGTCGACACCGCGGCGGATACCTTCGGCGAGCCGGTGATGACGGGCGAAGACCTGCGGCAGACCCTCGCTGAACAGCAGGTCGAGGGAGGCGCGGAGGCCGTGCAGCAGGGGAATCGGTGGGGTATAGGGGAAATACCCCTTGTCATTCATCGCGCTCATGTCATCGAAACTGAAGTAAGAGCGGGCCATGGTGGCGGATTTGGCGGCGTGCAAAGCTTTGTCGCTGACTCCGAGAACCGCCAGGCCAGGGGGGAGCATGAGCCCTTTCTGCGACCCGGTGACGGCGAGGTCCACCCCCCAGGCCTCCTGCTGGAAATCAATCGAGGCTATGGAGGAGACGCCGTCGACGAACAACAGTGCATCGGAGTCGGCGGCGTCCAGCACCGCCCGCACCCCGGCGATATCGGAGGTCACCCCGGTGGATGTCTCGTTGTGGGTGGCGAATACCGCTTTGATGGTTCTGTCCTCGGTGAGGTGGCGCAGGTAGTGGTCCAGGGGGACCCCCGCCCCCCACTCGACGTCCACACACACCAGATCCAGGCCCAGCCGTTGCGCCATTTCGACCCATAAGTGGGAGAACTGCCCGAAACGAGACATGAGTACCCGGTCGCCGGGGTTGAGGGTGTTGCTGATGGCTGCTTCCCATGCCCCTGTGCCCGAAGCGGGGTAGAGGAAGACGCGGCCGGAGTGGTTGGCCAGGAGCTCCTTGAGGCCGGCGAACAGCGGTAGGGTCAGGTCGGGGAAGTCGGGTGCGCGATGGTCCTGCATGGGGACGTTCATCGCGCGTCGAACCACGTCGGGTATGGTGGTTGGCCCGGGGATGAACAAGTGAGTGATCCCGTTGTGCACGTCGATACCCTGCCTTCCCAAGCTGGGTGAGATGATCGCCGGTACCCTGGTGACTTGCGTCACGGTAGCCGATCGTAACCAAACTGCGGCGCACCAGGACAGCCACTGGTGGTAGGCACCGCACGATGGTGTGGCGTTCGGTGATCGTCGCCGCTTCTTGTGAGAATGAACGGTTCGTATTGTGACCCCACCGTTGAGCGCTTACCGTCGACCCGGGGGGTTCGCTCACGTGTTGTCGTCCGTGAGGCCGGCACCCCCGGATTGAGGTGAAGCGCTGGTCATGATAACGCCTGATGCTGACGTCGCTGGGGCGTTCATCCACCCGGCCCTGTTCTACCGGGGCACCGAGGAATATCTCGAGGGAACCGTGCCGTTCATCCGCACCGGGTTGGCGGCGGGTGAGCCTGTTGCCGTTGCGGTACCCGGCCCCAATCTGCGGTTGATCGTGGCTGAGCTCGGTGTCGACGCCGATCGGGTGGCGTTGCTGGATATGACGCGGGTCGGTCGTAACCCGGGCCGGATCATCCCCGGCGTGCTGCGCGCGTTCGCCGATGCGCACCCCACGGGGCGGGTGCGCATCATCGGTGAACCCATCTGGCCGGGCCGCACCGCCATGGAGTACCCCGCCTGCGCCCAGCACGAGGCTCTGATCAACCTGGCGTTCGCCGGCCGGCCGGTCACGATCCTGTGCCCCTACGACGCGGAGCACCTGGCCCCTCAGGTCCTTGCCGACGCCGAGGCCACCCACCCCCTGCTCATCGATGCCGGCGGTACGCGCCCGAGCGTGTGCTATGCGGCCGAACGGATCGTGGCCCACTACAACCAGCCCCTCCCCTTACCGGCCGCCACCCGCTTCGCCTTCGACACCACCACCCTGCTGCAGGCCCGCCGGTTCGCCGTCGAGCAGGCCACCCGCTTCGGCTGGTCCGGAGACCACACGGAACTGACGTTGATCGTCGGTGAACTCACCACGAACAGCGTCATCTACGGCGGTGGTACCGGCACGCTGTCCCTCTGGGCGGAGCAGGGCTACCTGGTCTGCGAGGTCCGGGACGGCGGGCACATCACCGACCCGCTCGCCGGTCGCCGCCCCGCGGACCGCACCCAGCACAACGGTCGCGGCCTGCTGGTGGTCAACCATCTCGCCGATCTGGTCCGGCTGCACACCAGCGCCCAGGGCACCACCATTCGCCTGCACCTGGCGCTGCCTGCGGCGCAGCGTCTGCCCCAGGCGAACCCGGAATCCGGAGGGCGCGTACGCAAGGCCCCCGGCGGGGCGCGCACCGGCCAGAGGGCCTCCCCTGATCACGCGCCGTTGCGGTGGCAGACCCACGACGCGCTGCGGGCCGCCTCGCGCTTCGCGCGGTATCTGCCCCGGGACTCGGCGGCCGAGAAGGAGAGCGAACGCCGCCAGCTCCGGCCGGTCCTCGAGGCGTTGGCCGCCTCGGACGTGCTCGTGCAGGTCGTGGAGTTGTGGCGGGCCCGACTGGTGGCGCTGGCCCGCCACCGCGGCGGGCGGTGGAATGAGATCGGCCGCGCTCTCGGCGTCAGCAAGCAGGCCGCGCACGAGCGCTACGGCGGCACCCGCAAGCGCGCGTCGGGCAAAGAGACCATCAACACCTGACTCCCGCTACGATCTTGGGGCGCCGGACTGCGTGGACAGCCAGGCGTTTTACTGGAGAATCAGTGGATGGGCGTCGGCCCTTGTGGGCGGGCCGTGGACGAGGCGGTGCGCGCCTACCTGAGAGCGGAAACTCTGCTACCCGTCTCGGGCCGGTATCCGCGGCCCACCAACACCTTGGCGATCCCGGCGTTGGTCCTCGCATTCGCGTTCTGGCCGCTGGCCATCGTGTTCGGGCACCGCGCTCGCAAGCAAATCCGCAGAACTGGGGAGGGCGGCCGAGGATTGGCGACCGCCGGTCTCGTGATCGGCTACCTCGCTATCATCGAAGCCACCCCGAGCTGATCGGTGTACTCGGCCGGCCCGACGGCGCGGGGGAGAAAGCGGGCACCGTAACGGCCGATTGCTCCGTCTGGGTGGCCATGGTTAGGCTAACCGATCTCTGAGTCGGGTCTAGCTGCTGGGAGCCACGATGCGTGATCGCGGGCAGACGTTTCGGCTGGTCCGTCGGGCCGCTGCATGTTTGGTTGTGGTGGGGATCGCCGGGTGCGTGGACGCTCCCGTGTCCGCCCCCGGGCCGACTACCGAGCCGACCGCGGCTCCGACGCAGGCGGTACCGGAGAACCGGTACTGCCAGGAGAACCTGGCGGCCAACGCGGAGGCTTATCAAGCGCGCTTCACCATTCCCGAAATGGTCAACGCATGGGGCATCGCGATCCGCCCCCAGGGCGCGGGTGGCCACTTCTGGGTGGCTGCCGGAGGACGCTCCTACGAGTTCGTCGGTGACGTCACCGCGTCCGCCGATCCGCAGCTGCGCGAGCTGTTCCAGGACCCGCTCACCGAAGTGACCATCCCGGGCGCTGACGCCGATGTCACCGACGCCGGCATCGGCAAGGCCACCGGGGTGGTCTTCAACGGCGCCGACATCGCTTCCGACAAATTCGTGGTGACCGATCAGCCCGCGCAGGCCGACGGGCGCCTCGTCGGACTGGGTGGTTCGGCACGGTTCATTTTCGCCACCGACTCCGGGCGCATCGCCGCCTGGGGCGAGCGCGGACCGGACGGCACGATCATCCGGGTGAACGGTCCCGCCCAGGAGAAGTTCAACGGCGAGCCTCAGGGCATGCAGTTCTTCGGAGTGGCGATCAAACAGGGCAGCTTCGACACGCTGTGGGCCGCCGACTTCGGGGTACAGCCGCAGATCCGCCAGTTCGACCAGAACTGGCAGTTGGTGCCGACCAGGGGTTTCGCCAACCCGTTCGCCACCGGCGCGCCCGCCGATCCCGGGCAGGGAAATCTGGCGGCGCCGGGGGACCCGGTCCCGTTCAACATCACCACCATCGGCGATCGGGTGTTCGTGGCCTATGCCATCTCCCAGCCGGCCGAAGAGCCGGGAGGCCCCGCGTTCGACGCGGGTGAGGAAGAGTCGCTGAACAGGGAGCAGGAGAAAACCGCGCCCAATGGTCCGAACAAGGGCAAGCTCGCGGAGTTCACCAACGAGGGCGAGTTGGTCCGGGTATTCGAGGACCAGGGCAAGCTCAACGCACCGTGGGGAGTCACGGTGGCGCCGGCGAATTTCGGCTCCTTGAGCGGCACGGTCCTGGTCGGTAACTTCGGCGGGGCCGGGCGGATCGCGGCGTTCGACGACGCCACCGGCCGTTTCATCGACTACCTGCGCGACGAGGCGGGAGCGCCGGTCGGCATCGACGGCCTCTGGAACATCCTGTTCGGTAACGGGGAGAGCCTCGGTGACGCCGACGCCCTGTATTTCGCGGCCGGACCCGCAGAGGAGAAGGACGGCCTGTTCGGCGCCCTACGCCCCACCTGCTAACCCCGCGTGTCCTGCGCTCATGCACAC
>JBOHHD010000102.1:0-3821 GCA_050700515.1 Pseudonocardiaceae bacterium | reverse complement strand
GTCGTACAGCGCGAGGTAGCTACCGGAGGGGACGGCGGCCATCACCCGCGCCACGATGGAGCGCACCTCAGAGAAGTCGGCGACGTGGCCGAGCACGCCCATGAACATGACCGCGACCGGCCGGTTGAAGTTCAGCACGTTGCGGGCATCGGCAATGATCAAATCCGGGTCGTGGAAGTCGGCGTCCACATAGGTGGTCACGCCCTCGGGGGTGGTGTTGTGCAGTAGGGCGCGAGCGTGCACCAGCACCAGCGGGTCGTTGTCGACGTAGACGATCCGGGACTCCGGCGCGACCTGCTGGGCGACCTCGTGGGTGTTCTGCATCGTGGGCAGTCCGGTGCCGATGTCGAGGAACTGGCGCATCCCGGCCTCACCGGCCAGGAAACGCACGACGCGGATGAGGAACTGCCGGGACTGCGTGGCCGTGCTGATGATGCCCGGGTGCACCGCAACCCAGGCGTCACCAGCGGCCCGGTCCACCTCGTAGTTGTCCTTGCCGCCCATCCAGTAATTCCAGATCCGTGCCGAATGCGGCACATCCATCCTGATCTTGAAGGCCAGCTCGGAGTGCGGGTCGGCGGATTGCGCGTCGGCCATGTTCGGGCTCCTCTCTGAGCGGGGTCATTGTTGAGGATGCGGACCTGAAGGAGGATATGGGCGCTGCGGCGCCCTGGGTACTGCCCGCTGCCCCCGCTGATGCTGACCGGAGGGGAACCTGCGGCCGGCAAGCTGCCGCAGGCAGTCGTGCAGGCGGTGCGTTTGCCCGAGCTGGCTACGATCCTCGATACCACCGTCCTGGGGAGCAGCCCGTGATCGAGCGTGTCGTCTTCGGTACCGCACAGGTACGCGCCGGCACCACGCGGGTGGATCTGCGGCCCGGCCAGAGCCTGACCATCGGGCTGGGCGCGACCGCCACCTCGGCCGCGGAGCTGGTCGGGACGTCGGCGTTCGTGTGGACGAACTACGCCAGCGAGGACCCGCGGACGTTCCAGTCGGTGTCCATGGCGCCGGTGGCCCCTTCCGACGGTCATCAGCGCGCTTTCGAGGTCACGCTCCCGGCGGCGGCGCTCGGCACGTTCATCGTTACCGCATACGTGCTGGTCGGCGATGTGCGCCAGTGGGCGAGCACCTGGTACGGCACCCGCAACCTCCTCTTCCGGGTGTCGAGCCCGGACATCGACGGGCTGTACCTGCGCCAGGTGCCGATCGACAAGGCCAATGCCCGGGCCGACAGCACCGACATCTCGACCATCGACGACATGCTCGGTGATCTGCCCGGCCACTACAGCCTGGCCAAGCTCGCCCGGGAGGGGGTCAACTGCGTCTGGGTCCAGGTGCCCTACCGCCTCGACCTGTGGGACGGGCTCGACGCGGTCGACGACGCCGGCAGCGACTACGCCAGCACTGACTGGTTCTCCATCGATCCCGAGCTCTCCCTCGAAGCCCGGCGCGTTCCCCCGTGGGACCTGGACCTGCAGCACCGGCTGGCCAACGAGGTGATGCGCCGCTTCGTCGCCGAGGCGCACGAGCGGGGCATGAAGGTCATTTTCGATATCGCGCTCAACCACGTGGGGCACAACTTCATCTTCCGGGACCACTTCGGCACCGGCGACGGCGCGCAGGTGCGCCGGGGCGACTACGGCCAGGTCGCGGTCAGCCCGGCGCAGCTCGGCGAGGTGCGGGCCCGCCTGGCCTCCCCGGAGCTGGCCGAGCAGGTCAAGCACTACGCCGAGTGGATGCTGCCGCAGATGTACGCCGCGCGCTGGCCGGACGGCACCTACAACCCCTTCGGCGCCGCCGGCGTGCAGGAGACGTATACACCGGACTGGTACGGGCGCTGGGCCGACACCAAGCACCTCAACCACGGTGGGCACCCCGGCCAGCGGATCTGGGAGCCACGCACCGAACAGAACTGGCGGGTGCTCGACTACCTGGGACGGGTGCTGCGCTGGGCCGTGCTGGACCTGGGTATCGACGGGTTCCGCTTCGACCACGCCCTGGGCATGCCTTACGTGTTCTTCGAACAGATCTTGCCCTGGGTGGAGCGAGAAGCCCGCGCTGCCGGCAAGGCGTCGCTCGTGCTCGTGCACGAGGACCACGACCGCAAGGACTACACCTCGGAGGCCCCGGATCTTCCGGATAGCGAACCCACTAGGATTGCGCATCCGGAAGAGAGGAACGAATGTCGAAGAAGCGCCGGTCATTCACACCGGAATACAAGGATGAAGCCGCGAAGATGGTGGTCGAGTTGTCGCGGCCGGTCGCCTCGGTCGTGCGGGAACTCGGACTCACAGAGCAAACCCTGCGCAACTGGGTGAACAAATACCGGGAGACCCACGCGGACGCCGAGCCGCCCTTGACTATCTCCGAACGTGCCCGCCTCCGGGAACTCGAAAAGGAGAACCGGGAGCTCCGGCTCGAAAAGGAGTTCATGGGAAAAGCCGCAGCCTTCTTCGCGAAGGAGTACCGGTGAGCGAGAAATACGAACTCATCGACACGGAGAAGGCTGGCGTGACCGAGACCGGCGAGAAGAAGTACACCATTGTGCAGATGTGTGGATGGCTGGAGGTGTCGACCTCGGGATACTACGAGTGGCGCGACCGGCCCGACTCGGCCACCACGCAACACCGACAATTTCTGGCGCTGCTAGTGAGAAAAGCATTCGACGAGTCCGATGAAACCTACGGCCATCGCCGCGTCCATGCCCAGCTGGCCCGCTGGGACGTCCACTGCGGCCCGGAACTGGTCCGCGCCATCATGCGTGACCTGGGACTCGTGCCGTGCCAGCCGCGGCCGTGGCGGCACACCCTGACCGAATCCGACCCCACCGCCGACCCGATCCCCGACCTGGTGAACCGCGATTTCACCGCCGAAGCCCCCGGCCGAAAAATGGTGGGCGACATCACCTACATCCCCACCTGGGAGGGCTGGCTGTACCTCGCGACCGTCATCGATTGTCATACCAAAGAAGTCGTTGGATGGGCGATGGACGATCACTACAAGACACCGCTCATCAGTGCGGCGATCACCATGGCGGCACGGAATCATGTCCTCGAGCCCGGCGCGATCTTCCATTCCGACCGAGGGAGCAATTACACATCGGAACGGTTCGCCGCCACCCTCACTACCCTCGACCTGCGCCAGTCGGTCGGCCGTACCGGAATCTGTTTCGATAACTCCATGGCGGAGTCGTTCTTCGGTACGCTAAAGAACGAGCTCGTCCACCGCACCGTCTACCCCACCCGCGAACAAGCCCGACGCGATATTGCGCGATACATCGAAGTCCGATACAATACCCAACGTCTCCACTCGGCACTCGGCTACAAGACTCCACGCGAAGTCCACGACGAGTACCTGAACCGCCAGCACGCAGCATGAAATAACCACCAAAATAGCTGTCCGGAAAACGTGGGACTCCTCAACCGCCCGGGTCGGTGACGTCGTGCAGTCGAAGGGGTACGAGGGGCTGCTGCACGCGCTGACCCACCAGGACGTGGAGGGCGTCTGGCGGCTCTACGGCGACCCGAACTTCGGCATCGAGTTCGTGGGCACAGGCAATCATGACGAGGTGCGTGGTTCGCGATTCTTCCCCGGTGACCTGCTGGCCTACGGCAACGCGGTCATGACCATCCAGCTGATGGGCGGGCCCATGATCATGCTGGCCGGGGACGAGTACGCCGAGGGGGAACAGTTGCGGTTCAAGGCCAGAGATGGCATCCCCACCCTGTGGCAGCTCCGCCAGGCGACGCTGCCCGCGGCCAACGCCGAGCTGGCGTCGTGGATCGCCCGGGCCGGCGTGCTGCGCACGACCCATCCGGCGC
>JBOHHD010000101.1:0-3089 GCA_050700515.1 Pseudonocardiaceae bacterium | reverse complement strand
CCCCCAGTCCCTGCTCCTGCTGCTAATCACCCTGCGTAACTTCTTGGTGTGCCTCATGTGTCCGTACAAGCCCTGCCGCCGTAGCGGGGGCACCCCCAAACGCCGCGCGCCAATCGGACGGGCGTTGCGGCTGTGCCGCCACTGCCGAGGCACCGGCCTACGGCTGCGCCTGGGGCGGCGGGCCTTCAACCACCTGCGCCGCCACCGCACTACCACCGCCTCCCGCTACGCCGCAAAAGACACCCGATGACCACCACCGCCGCCCTGCGCAACTGGGCACTGCATCTAGCCGCCCACGACTGGCGGGTGTTCCCCCTGCTGCCCGCTACCAAGCGCCCCGCCATCCTGAGTTGGGAACAGCGCGCCACTACTGACCCCGACCGCATCACCCGCTGCTGGCACGGCGGGGGCCAGCCGTACAACATCGGTCTGGCCACCGGGCCCTCCGGGCTGGTCGTGCTTGACCTCGATCCCGCCAAGGCCCCCGGCGAGTCCGACGGCGCGGTGGGACTGGCGACCCTCGCTGCCGCCCGGGGGGTGGCGCTGCCGCCCACCTACACTGTGAGCACTCCCCGGGGTGGGCGGCACCTGTATTTCCGCAATCCAGCCGGGGTGCATCTGCGCAACACCGCCTCAACCCTGGCCCCCAGCCTCGACACCCGCGCCCACGGCGGCTACGTCGTGGCCCCCGGCTCGGTGCGTCCGGACGGCGGCTACGAACTCACCGGCGACACCGACCCCCCCGAGCTACCCGCCTGGTTAGTCCAGGCCCTCACCGAGGGCCCCGCACGGGCTCACTCAGCGCCCGCTCAGCAGGTTTGTACCGATCCCGGTGGCTACGTCGGGGCCGCGCTGCGCGGGGAAGCCGACAAGGTCCGCCACGCCCCACCGGGGCAGCACAACACGGTGCTGTGCCGCGCGGCCTACGCCCTGGGTCAACTCATCGGCGCCGGGCTCCTGGACGAAGACACCGCCCGGGCGGAGCTCACCGCCGCTGGGGGGTTCCTCATCGGCGCGGACTGCGACTGCACCAACACCGAAGTCGCCCGCGTCATCGAAGCCGGCCTTGCCGCCGGTGCCCGCGATCCCCGCCACACCACCCCCCGTACCAGCAACGAAAGGACCGCCGCATGAACACCCCCGTGGACACCACCTTGTCCGCGATCAACGCCGTCCTCACCGACTGCGGGCACTGCGGCCACTCCCTACTCGACTCACCCTCCGAGGACTTCTGCTCCGAGGACTGCCAACAATGCTGGTACACAGCACGGGCCGAGACGACACCGACCGGCGCAGGGGCAACCCCCGATGAGGCCCTGCCGGAGACAACTCCGGTACGGCCGTTGGGATGGCTGGGCCAACCCCCACCCGAAGCGAGCGTGCGACCCGGCCACGAGGTCCTCGACGAGGTCGCCGCGTTCGTGGCCCGCTTCAACGCCTTTCCCTCCGAGCACTGCGTGCCCACCCTCGCGCTGTGGTACGCCCACACCCACGCCATCGACCAATTCTACGTCACCCCCCGCCTCGTCCTCGATTCCGCTGAACCCGGCTCCGGGAAAACCCGGGTACTCGAAGTCGCCCAATACCTCGTCAAAGCACCAGAGATGACCATCTCCGCCACCTCACCGGCGTTGTTCCGGCTGGTCTCCATGGGACCCATCACCATCCTCTACGACGAAGTCGACACCATCTTCAACCCGAAAAACGGGGGCACCAACGAGGACCTACGCGGACTGCTCAACGCCGGATACAAACGCACCGCCACCATCGCCCGCTGCGTCGGAGACGCCAAGAACATGAAAGTCCAACGCTTCGCGGTCTACGCCCCCGCCGCGCTCACCGGAATCGCCGGAGCCATGCCCGCCACCATCACCACCCGCGCCATCACCATCCACATGCGCCGCCGCCGCACCGACGAACACGTCGACCCCTTCCGAGACCGAGACGTCGAACGAGAAGCCCACCCCCTCCGAGAAACCCTCGCCACCTGGATCGACTCCACCGGCACCCGCCTCGGCGACACCCACCCCACCATGCCCGACGGAGTCACCGACCGCGCCGCCGAAATCTGGGAACCACTCCTGGCCATCGCTGATACGGCCGGGGGCCACTGGCCCCAGACCGCCCGCGCCGCCTGCCGACACTTCGTCCTCGACACCGGACCACACCTCACCTCCACCGGAGTACGGCTACTCGCCGATCTGCGGGAGCTGTTCACTCAGGCTGATACCGACCGGATGCGCACTACCGAGATTCTCACTGCGTTGTGTGAGATGGATGAAGCACCCTGGGGTGAGCTCGACGGCAAACCTCTCACCGCCCGGCGCATGGCCAAAGAACTCGACCGTTACGGCGTTGAGCCCACCCCCTACAAACACGACGGCAAAACCGTGAAGGGCTACCAAGCCACCGGCCCCCACGGCCTGGCCGACGCCTGGGGCCGCTACCTCCCACCGCCGCATCCCCGAGGGATCGGTAACTCCGGTAACTGCGGTAACCCCGCAGCTCAGACGGTTACCGATCCAAACCCGGTTACCGATGGATCGGTAACCACCCCCGCACCGGTTACCGATCCATCGGTAACCCCAGATCCATCGGTAACCCCATGACCAGCCCGGTTACCGCAGTTACCGCAGTTACCGCACCCAGCCACCCCCACCCGGGAGGACTGCGACCGTGAACACCCACACCAACCAGGCCACCCTTTCAGAGGTGACCGCACCTCCCGCTTCGCGAGGCACAACACACCACCTGGACCTACAGCTGTACAAAGTCACCGACGCGATGCGGGTGCTCAGCCTGAGTCGCACTGTCATCTTCGAGTTGCTGCGATCCGGTCGGCTGCGGTCAGTGAAGCAGGGACGAATCCGACTCATCCCCGCATCCGCCCTCCGCGAATACGTCACCCTCCTGGAAAAAGAAGCCGAGGCAGCCTGATGACTCAACGACGGAGCCGAGGAGACGGCGGACTCCACTGGGACGAGCACCGACAACGATGGATCGCCACCGCCAGCCTCGGCTACGCACCGAACGGAAAACGCATCGTCAAACGCGGCAGCGGGAAAACGAAAACGGCCGCAAAAGCCAAA
>JBOHHD010000100.1:0-15304 GCA_050700515.1 Pseudonocardiaceae bacterium | reverse complement strand
ATCTGGGACAGATCGAGCGCGACGAGAAGCCAGTGACCAGCCGCAAAGTGCTGGAAGCCCTGGCATTGACGCTTCGAGTGGCTCCGACGGAGTTGACCGGTCAGCCATGGGAACAGGTAGATCCGGTGAGCAGGCACGCACACGCGACCGTGCGCGACGTGGAGACAGCACTCGAAACCTTCGAGCTGGGTCATGATCCCGGTGGCCCGGTGCGGGAGTGGCCGGAGGTGGCCGCTGACGTGGCGCAGCTGGTTGACTTCATGCACGTGTACGCGGACTACGCAGCGCAGGGTGATCTCGCGCCACGGCTGATGGCCGAACTACATGCGCTCTATGTTCGGGATCCACAGCACCGCACGGATGCGCTGCTCGGTCTGATCCATTGCTACAGCTCGGCGTGTTGGGTGACGAAGCGCCTCGGTGGCCGGGGGTTGCCGATGCTGGCAGCGCGACTGGCCCAGCAGTGCGCGGACGAACTGGATGCCCCGCAGTGGCGTGGATACGCGACATGGCTTCGGGGCGACGCGGCCGGAGCGCTGTCCCGGCCATGTCAGTATGCGCGTGCGATGGGGATGGCCGACGAGCTGAGCTGCCGGCTTGACGACCCGGAAGTCATCCAGGCATACGGGATGCTGCATCTCAGCGCTGCTCTCGCGGCAGCGGCGCAAGGTGACAAAGACACCATGTCGATCCACCTCACCGAGGCCGCAGTGGTCGCTGACCGGTTGGATGCCGAAGTTGGGCAGTTCGCACGGTTGTGGTTTGGGCGGACCAACGTCGGGATTTGGCGAGTTGCGCTAGCGACGGAGTTCGGCGAGGGCGCCCAGGTGGCCGAGATCGCCCGAGACGTTCACCCGGACCTGATTCCATCTCCCAGCCGGCAGGCGGAGTTCTGGGCCGATCTCGGCCGGTCACTGCTCGGTGAGTCACGCACCAGGGACGAGGGCTTGGCAGCGATCCGCCGGGCGGAATCATTGGCACCCCAGCGAATCCGTAACGACCTGTTCGTACGGGAGGCCGTGGCCTCGCAGCTCCGGTGGGCACGACAGAAGGCTGGTGGCCGGGAGCTACGTGGCCTGGCGTGGCGGATGGGTATTGCCCCGAAAGGGTGAATTCGGTCCGTGTGTACCGAGAGTACAACTCTCGATCCGATCTCGTCTTACGTTCCTCGCTGTGCGATCAAGAACCCTGACTGCACTCCTGACCTGCGCCGTCGGTGAGGCCGAACACTCGCGGACCTCAGCGACGTGGTACCGGAGACCGGCGATGACGTCGTCGAGGTGTCCCTCGTGATCCGCGAAGACAGTCAACGCCAACTCTCGGTGGGCTGCCAGTGAACCGCTCCCGAATGACCCCGAAAGCCGCTCTGGTCGGATGGGTATTCCTCAACGCCGGGTACACGATCCGCTGGCGACGCGGAGAACCGGTGGCCCACATATTCGATGGTCGCCAGATGTTCACCCACGGGACAGCGGGTGTGCTGGACACGATCCCGGTGCCGACGTCGGGATGGACCGATCTTGCCGAGATCCGTCTGGCCGGGCAACGGTGGCTACGCCAGCAGCACAATCAGCAGCCGATGGTGGGCGCCCGGTGAGCGGCAACACCCACGACGAGGTAACACCCAAAATACAATTTGGTAATACTCCGGCACCGAAGCTCGGATGGGCGCTATCGCTATTTGACTTCCAGACACACGCCGCCGACAGCCTCGTCGAGCATCCGTTCGGTGTCTTCATCGCACTGTGCGGGCATAAAATGTTTGACGGCGCCTTGTATAACGACCCGCCAGGCGGCACGTGCGTGGGGTGCGGCATCTCCGTGGTAATGCGCCGTAGGACGGGAAAATCGGTGAGCTTGGCACGTTCGTCGGACGAGGTGAGCTGCCACGCCCTGGAGCCGGTGCAGATTCGCCAGGTGGCGGAGTGCGGGTTCGCCGAGGCTTTATGCGGTGACGCCCTCTCCAGCAAGGGTCTGATCGTCGAGGACGCACCGTCCGGCCCATTGTGTCGGGGGTGCGCGCTGGGACCCATTCCCTAATCCCCGGGCGATCGCCGATGGAGCAATCCCCAGCTCTGCGTACCCGGCGGCCGACCGGTCCTTCGCCGACCCGAACGGCGAAGGGACCCACCCCCTGGCACGTACGGTCAGGGGGTGGGTCGTCATGAGTCCGTGCCCGGGTAGAGGTAGGGCACCGCGTGCGTGCCGGTGCGCTCGCGGCGGGGACTAGCCTGGAAGTGGTGCCAGTGACCCGAGCAGAGGGCGAGTTCCACCCGTGTCCACCAGCAGTCCCGCAGCCGACGATCGCGCCGTGCAGTTCGGCCCGAACGAGTGGCTCGTCGAAGAGATGTACGAGCAGTTCCTGGCCGATCCGTCTGCGGTAGACCCGGCCTGGCACGACTTCTTCGCCGACTACCGGCCCGCGCCACGTGGCAGGGACAACGGCGGCGCGCCAGCCGGGACGGCTTCCCCTTCAAGAAGACCTGCTTCGAACAAGGCCGCCGCGACCATGGTCTCCAGCACCCAGCTGCCCTCCGCACCGGGCCTCCCCCGGCAGGCGCCGTCGAGCAAGGACGCCGCACAGCAGCTGCCCCGCACTCCTGAGCCGGATGGGCACGACGAGGACACCACCACCCCGCTGCGCGGCGCGGCGGCCCGCGTGGTGGCGAACATGCAGACCTCGTTGGAGCTGCCGACGGCGACCAGCGTGCGCGCGGTCCCCGCGAAGCTGCTCGCCGACAACCGCATAGTGATCAACAACCACCTCAAGCGCACCCGAGGCGGGAAGATCAGCTTCACCCACCTGATCGGGTTCGCGGTGGTGCGCGCGCTGGTGGACTTCCCACAGATGAACCGGCACTACACCACGGATGAGCGGGGCAAGCCGGCTTTCGTCACCCCCGAGCACGTCAACCTGGGCCTGGCGATCGACCTCAAGACAGACCGGGGCCGCAACCTCGTCGTCGCCTCGATCAAGGACTGCGAGGCGATGACCTTCGCCCAGTTCTGGCAGGCCTACGAGGACATCATCCGCAAGGCCCGAGACGGCAACCTCACCGCCGACGACTTCGCCGGCACCACTATCTCGTTGACCAATCCGGGCACGCTGGGCACCAACCATTCGGTGCCCCGGCTGATGGCCGGGCAGGGCGCGATCATCGGGGTCGGTGCGATCGAGTATCCGGCGGCGTTCCAGGGTGCCAGCGATCAGACGCTGGCCGACATGGCGATCAGCAAGATCATCACCCTGACGTCCACCTACGACCACCGCATCATCCAGGGCGCGGAGTCCGGTGACTTCCTGCGCCGGGTACACCAGCTGCTCCTGGGTGAGGACAACTTCTACGACGACGTCTTCGCCTCACTGCGCATCCCGTACGAGCCGGTGCGCTGGGTCCAGGACATCCCAGAGGGCGCGGTCGACAAGACCGCCCGCGTGCTCGAACTGATCGACGCCTATCGCACCCGTGGCCACTTGATGGCCGACACCGACCCGCTGAACTACCGGCAGCGCAAGCACCCCGACCTCGACGTGCTGCTCCACGGCCTCACGCTGTGGGACCTGGACCGGGAGTTCGCCGTCGGCGGGTTCGCCGGTCAGTCGCACCTGAAGCTGCGCGACGTGCTGGGGGTGCTGCGCAACTCCTACTGCCGCAATGTCGGCGTGGAGTACATGCACATCCTGGCCCCCGACGAGCGGCAGTGGCTGCAGGAGCGGGTCGAGCGGGTGCACGACAAGCCGGCGCGCGCCGAGCAGAAGTACATCCTGTCCAAGCTCAACGCCGCGGAGGCGTTCGAGACGTTCCTGCAGACCAAGTACGTCGGGCAGAAACGGTTCTCGCTGGAGGGCAGCGAGACCGTGATCCCGCTGCTGGACGCGGTCCTGGACAAGGCCGCCGAGTACGAGCTGGACGAGGTGGTGCTCGGGATGCCGCACCGCGGCCGGCTCAACGTGCTGGCCAACGTCGTCGGCAAGCCGTACTCGCAGATCTTCCGCGAGTTCGAGGGCAACCTCGACCCCGGCCAGGCGCACGGCTCCGGTGACGTCAAGTACCACCTGGGCGCCGAGGGCAAGTACTACCGGATGTTCGGTGACGGGGAGACGAAGGTCTCGCTGACCTCCAACCCCTCGCATCTGGAGGCCGTCGACCCGGTACTCGAGGGCATCGTGCGGGCCAAGCAGGACCTGCTGGACAAAGGCCCGGATGGCTTCACCGTGCTGCCGGTGCTGTTGCACGGGGACGCGGCGTTCGCCGGGCAGGGTGTGGTGGCCGAGACGCTCAACCTCTCCCTGCTGCGCGGTTACCGCACCGGCGGCACCGTGCACGTGATCGTGAACAATCAAGTGGGGTTCACCACGGCGCCGCAATACGCGCGCTCCAGCGAATACTGCACCGACGTCGCGAAGATGATCGGATCTCCGGTGTTCCACGTGAACGGCGACGATCCGGAGTCCAGCGTCTGGGTCGCCAAGCTGGCGGTGGAATACCGGCAGGCGTTCGGCAAGGACGTCGTGATCGACATGATCTGCTACCGGCGCCGCGGTCACAACGAGGGCGACGACCCTTCGATGACCCAACCGAAGATGTACGACGCCATCGATGCCAAGCGATCAGTCCGCAAGGGCTACACCGAGGCCCTCATCGGCCGCGGGGACATCTCGGTGGACGAGGCCGAGCGCGCGTTGAAGGACTACGCCCAGCAGCTCGAGCATGTCTTCAACGAGGTGAGGGAGCTGGAGAAGCATCCTCCGGCGCCGAGCGAATCAGTGGAGACCGAACAGATGGTCCCGGTGGGGCTGTCCACCGGGGTGGACCGCAGTGTCATCGAGCGGATCGCCGACGCGCACGTCAACCTGCCCCAGGGCTTCACCGTGCACCCGCGGGTCAGGCCGGTGCTGGAGAAGCGGGTGAAGATGGCCCGTGAAGGAGGCATCGACTGGGCCTTCGCCGAGCTGCTGGCGTTCGGCTCGCTCGCGCTGGACGGCCGGATGGTGCGGTTGTCGGGGCAGGATTCGCGGCGGGGCACCTTCGTCCAGCGGCACGCGGTGCTCATCGACCGCAAGAGCGGGGCCGAGTACACCCCGCTGATGAACCTGGCCGAGGACCAGGCCAAATTCCTGTCCTACGACTCGGCGCTGTCGGAGTTCGCCGCCGTGGGTTTCGAGTACGGCTACTCGGTGGCCAACCCCGATGCCCTGGTGCTGTGGGAGGCTCAGTTCGGGGACTTCGTCAACGGCGCGCAACCCGTCATCGACGAGTTCATCTCCTCCGGTGAAGCCAAGTGGGGGCAGCGCTCCGACGTCGTCCTGCTCCTACCACACGGTCACGAGGGGCAGGGTCCGGACCACACCTCCGGGCGGATCGAACGGTTCCTGCAGCTGTGCGCGGAGGGGTCGATGACCGTGGCCCAGCCCTCCACTCCGGCGAACTACGTCCACCTGCTGCGCCGCCACGCCCTGGACGAGGTGCACCGGCCGCTGGTGGTGTTCACGCCCAAGTCGATGCTGCGGCTCAAGGCAGCGGTGAGCGCGGTGACCGACTTCACCTCGGGCAGGTTCGCCTCAGTGCTCAACGACCCGATCGTCGGCGACCCGGCAACCGTGCGGCGGGTGCTGCTGTGCAGCGGCAAGATCAGCTATGAGCTGAACGCCGAACGCCTGAAGCGGGGTATCGACCACATCGCGATTGTGCGCATCGAGCAGCTGTACCCGGTGCCGAAGCGGCGACTGGCCGAGGCGCTGGAACGCTACCCCAATGCCACCGACGTCCGATGGGTGCAGGAGGAACCCGCCAATCAGGGCGCGTGGCCCTTCTACGGCCTGACCCTGCCCGACCTGATGCCCGAACGCCTCGGCATCCTGCGGCGGATCTCCCGGCGGGCAATGGCCGCCCCCTCCGCAGGATCGGCCAAAGTACACGAGGTAGAACAAGCCGAGATCATCGCCGCCGCCCTCGAACCCTAACCCCCGCCACCCCCTCCCCGGTGTGTCAGGCGCTGGTGCACGGTGTGTCAGGCGCTGGTGCACGGATCACGTACCGTGTGTCGGCCCCACCGGGGCCGGCAAGGAGGAGCCGAACGTGTACTTCACCGACCGGGGCATCGAGGAACTCGAGGAACGGCGCGGCGATGAACAGCTCAGCGTCGAGTGGCTGGCGGCCCGGATGCGTGCCTTCGTCGATGAACACCCGCAATTCGAAGACGCCGTTGAGCGATTGGCCACGTTCATCGCCCGTGACGATGCAGACGACCCGGAGAACTGAAGCGCCGAGGTCGAGGCTTGACGTAGGCACCGGTGCCTGACACACGGTGCAGGTGAGCCTGACACACCGTGCATGAGAGCCTGACACGCGGGAGGGGGTGGGTTACCAGGCGTACGCCTCGGGGGCGGGTTTCGCACCGTTCGGACCGGGCGGGGGAAACAGCTCGTCGAGCCGGGCCAGTACCTCGGTATCCAGGGAGATCTGGGTCGCCCGCAGCGAGCTGTCCAGCTGAGCAGCGGTTCGCGGACCGATGATGGGCGCGGTGATCCCGTCCTGGTGCAGCAGCCAGGCCAGCCCGACGTTGGCGGGGTCCTCACCGAGCTCGGCACACAACTTCTCGTAGGCCTCGATGCGCTCCCGGTGCACCTCCAGCGCCGACGCCGACTGCGCCGCGGTGCTCCGCGAACCGGTGCCCTCCCGTTGCTTGCGCAGCACACCGCTGAGCACGCCACCGTGCAGCGGGGACCACGGGACCAGCCCGATGCCGTAGGCGCGCGCGGCGGGCAGCACCTCCAGCTCCACCCACCGGGTGAGCAGGTTGTAGATGGACTGCTCGCTGACCAGCCCCAGCGACCGGTGTCGCCGGGCGGCCTCCTGAGCGGCCACCAGATGCCAGCCCGCAAAGTTTGAGGAGCCGACATAGATGATCTTGCCTTGCTGCCGGAGCACCGACATGGCCTCCCAGATCTCCTCCCACGGAGTCGCCAGGTCCACGTGGTGCATCTGGTAGAGGTCGAGGTAATCGGTCCGCAACCGGCGCAACGAGCCCTCGCAGGCCTTCCGGATGTTCAATGCCGAGAGCTTGGCCTCATTGGGCCAGTCTCCCATCGAGCCGTAGAGCTTGGTCGCCAGAACGGTGCGCTCCCGTCGCCCGCCGCCGGAGGCGAACCACCGGCCGATGATCTGCTCGCTGATCCCCTCACCCATCTTCCAGCCGTAGATGTTGGCGGTGTCGAAGAAGTTGATGCCGTGCTCGTGAGCCCGATCCATGATCGCGTGACTGTCGGCCTCGGTGGTCTCCGGTCCGAAATTCATCGTCCCCAAGCACAGCCGGGACACCGAAAGACCACTGCGGCCGAGCTGCGTGTATTCCATACCGACCAGCGTTGCACCACGCCTGGGGTGAGCCCACTCGGCAGTCAGGCCGCCAGCAGCGGAGGCGCGCCGCAACCTATTCGCCTGCTTCCACTCAGCCCTGGTCAGGGCATATTCGACGTCGCCATGTTCGCCGCCGTCGATGGGGTCCGGCCACTGCTGATGAAAGATCCGCACGAACCTCAGGCCCACCTTCTCCAGCACTCTGCGAGAGGCGGTGTTGACCGTCATGGTCGACGCCACCACACGCTGCACACCGAGCTCGGTGAAACCCTTGCGGATGAGCGCACGTGAGCCTTCGGTGGCATAGCCATGACCCCAAGCCATACGGCGCAGCCGGTATCCGAGCTCGACGTCCTCCGGGCGCTCCGGCGGCGGTCGGAAATGGAACCAGCCGAGATACTCTCCAGTCGACTTCTGCACCGCCGCCCAGAAGCCGAATCCCGCAAAGCGCTCGTAGTACCGCAGAAAGGTCGGCAGGATGTCGTCCTGGACGATCTCGCGTGGGGTAGCCCTGCCGCCGGTGATGAAGCGCATGACCCCGGGATCGCCGTCGAGCTCGACCAGGAGGTCCACATCAGCAGCGGTGAACCGGCGCAGCACCAGGCGATCGGTCTCCAGGAACACCCCGACATCCTCGGTCTCCGTGCGCACGGAGACCTCAGCCCAGGAATTCCTTGGCCAGGTCGGCCGGTGCCGCGCGATCCTCAATGATCCGCCGGTTGAGCTCGGTGAGCTCGTCGGTGGTCAGCGCGGCGAAGATCTCGTTCAGCGCATCGATGCCGATCTGGTCCAGCGCACCGGAGCGGATCAGCGGCAGGATGCGCTGGGCCGGGTACATGTTGCGCGGGTCCGCGAGCTCGACCCAGCCGTTGGCGGCGATGTCCGGCGAGGTGGTGTTCAGGTTCACGATCTGAGCACGGCCGCTGCGCAGCGCCTCCAGGGTCACCGGACCGGCCACGTCAGTGCTGATGATCTCACCGAAGGTGCAGCCATAGACCTGCGTACCCCACCCGGCAGCGCTCCGGGCAGCTCTACCTGCCACAGCCGCTGCGCCGACGTCAGACCCATCCCCCGCGCCGCGTCGACCACCCCGGGCTCGACGTTCTGCACGCCGGCGTAGCTGCCTGCCAGTACGGGAGGCACCGCCAGGACGACCAGCGCGATCACCATCGAGCTTCCTTGCGAGCGCAGCAGCAGGAACAGAAAGGTCAGCAGCCCCAGCGTCGGCAGCGCCCGCATCGCGTTGGCCAGCCCCAATAGCCCCACCCCACCCCGGCCGGTATGGCCCATCGTCAAGCCGAGCGGCACCGCGATACCGATCGCGAGGAGCACCGTGACAACGGTGTAATAGGTGCTCGCCCAGGCGCACCGGGATACCACCCGGCCCGCGCCAGTGTGCTGAGTCGGCAAGCCAGGCCAGTATCTGGGAGAAGATCACCTACCGGCTTCCGCCCGCAGCCCCACTTTGACCCAGGGTGTGCCCATCCGGCGCAGTCCCACCAGCAACAGATCGATGACCAGCGCCAGCAGGAGGGTCGCCACGATGCCGATCACGATCGGCGCCAGGTACCGGGTCTGGAATCCCTCGGTGAACAGCTGACCGAGCCCGCCGATGCCGAGAAAAGCCCCCACGCTGACCAGGCTGATATTGCTCGCCGACGCCACCCGGACACTGGCGGCGAGTACCGGCACGGCCATCGGCAGCTCGACGGCGACGAACCGCCGGACCGGCTGATAGCCGCGAGCACCTCGTCGGCGAGGACACCGCCCACCGCAGCACCATCGCCGTCGACCACCACACCCAATCCCGACGGCGAGGACAGCGCCGCGTCCAGCGCGGTACGGAGCAGGCCGCCGAGCCGGTGCACCGACCCCCCGGCCCAACGACAGCGCCCGGTAGCCGCGATCGCGCCCGATGAATTCGGCGACGAACTCGTCGGCGGGCTCGGCGAGCAGTCGGCGCGGCGGAGCGAACTGCGCCCAGCACGCCGCCGGTCCGCAGGACCGCGACGGCATCACCGAGCTTGACCGCCTCGTCGATGTCATGGGTGACGAACAGGATGGTTTTCCCCACTCGCTGTGCAGGCGCGGCAGCTCGTCCTGCAGACCCTCCCGGACCACCGGATCGACGGCGGGGAACGGCTCGTCCATCAGCAGCACCGGCGGATCGGCGGCGAGTGCCCGAGCGACGCCGATCCGCTGCTGCTGACCTCCGGAGAGCTGGGCGGTGTAGCGGCGCCCCAGCTCCGAGGGCAACCCGACGAGTTCGAGCAACTCGGCGGCTCGGGTCCGCGCGGCCCGGCGGGTGGCGCCGATGAGCAACGGCACCGTGGCGATGTTGTCGGCGACAGTGCGGTGGGGGAACGGTGATCTGCCCCTCGGCGGCGACGAGATCGAGCCGATCGACGGCGACCGTGCCGCCGTCAAACCTCTTGGTCACACCCCGGAACTCGATCAACCCCGCAACCACCTCAATCGCCTGACTGCCCGGACCGTCCACAGGAAACCGTCGTCCGAGAGTATGGGCGCACGCCGGCCCGGGTGGAATGCGGCTCGGAGATGTCAACCAGGAATATCACGTATTGGCCGGTGCCCGGCACACGCCACCACACCGCCTGTACTGGAGTACCCCGTCCTTCCGGTCCGATCAGCTCGGCGTCGGTGCCCCTCTCCACCAGCAGCGAACACAGGGACAGCCCGATCAGTGACTCGGGAAGCCGCCTACCGGCGAGCCGGGCGGCGGCCAGGTTGGCCTGGACGACCACCCCACCTTCAGAGACCAGCGCCGGTGAATCCGGCAGCAGGATCGCCCGCTCCGGTCCGATAGAGCCGAACGGCCAGTCGGGTGGCGCCAAAACGGCATCCCGAAGATTCGGTGATACCGGCACGAAGGTTCCGGGCCCTACCTGTTCGACCACCGGCCACCCCACTCAACCGTCCACCCGCTACGAACGCATCAACTATGGCGACTGCGTGTCATGAACTTGCCGACGATCTAACGCGGCTACGGGCGGCAAGTGATGCGCCGAAGGAAAAAAGTGACGCCTGGTGGCAAATTTCCCAAAGTTTGCCACCCAATGTCCCCTGATCAGGTTACATCTGCGCTTCGCGCGGCCTCCGCCACCGCCGCGGCAACCGCAGGGGCCACGCGCACATCCAGCGGGCTGGGCACGATCCGGTCGGGAGCGAGATCCTCCGCCGCCACCGCGGCGATGGCCTCCGCGGCAGCCAGTTTCATGCTCTCCGAGATGTAGCGGGCACCGGCGTCCAGCGCGCCCTTGAAGATGCCGGGAAATGCCAGCACATTGTTGATCTGGTTGGGGTAGTCACTACGGCCGGTGGCGACCACCGCCACATGCCGGGCAGCGAGCACCGGATGGATCTCGGGATCGGGGTTGGATAAGGCGAACACGATGCCGTCCGGCTTCATCTTGGCCACCAACCGCTCGGGGACGGTGGCCGACGAAACACCGATCAGCACGTCAGCACCGTCGAGCGCCTCGGCCAACCCGCCTCTGCGGCCATCGGGATTGGTACGGACGGCCAAGTCCTCCTTCACCGGGTTCAGGTTGTCCCGGCCGCTGTGGATGATGCCGCGCGAGTCGAGCACCGTGACGTCGGTGAGGCCGGCGGCGAGCAGGATCCTGGCGCAGGCGACCCCAGCTGCCCCCGCGCCGGTAATGGCCACTTTGAGCGGGGTCAGGTCCCGATTCAGCGCCATACATGCCCCGCGCAGCGCGGCCAGCACGACGATCGCGGTCCCGTGCTGGTCATCGTGCATGACCGGGCAGTCCAGCGCGTCGATGACCCGGCGCTCCAGCTCGAAGCAGCGTGGCGCGGAGATGTCCTCGAGATTCACCGCCCCGAAGGTCGGACGCAGTCGCACCAGCGTCTCGACGATCTCGTCGACGTCGGTGGTGTCCAATACCACGGGGATGGCGTCCAATCCGGCGAACCCCTTGAACAGAGCCGCCTTGCCCTCCATCACCGGCAGCGAGGCCCGAGGCCCGATGTCTCCCAGACCCAACACTGCCGTGCCGTCACTGACTACCGCCACCAGCCGGCTCGCCCAGGTGTACTGGTGCGCGAGTGTCTGGTCACCGGCGATCGCGCGGCTCACCTGTGCCACCCCCGGCGTGTAGGCGATCGCCAGCGCGCGCTGGGTGCTGATCCCGAACGGCAGGCCGGTGCACAACTTACCGCCCTCGTGAGCGGCGAAGATCTCCTCCTCGGTGGGTAGGGATTCGGTGAGCTGGTGTTCTCGGGGCTGGGCAGGGGCAGCCAAGTCACTCCTCCATGCAGTACTGAGCCGGGGTTCGAGCGAGGGCGCCGGCGAGCGGCCGAGCGTAGGTGCCGGCGCGACCGCATGATGAACCGGAGACCGACACGGGTGCCGTCGGAGCGTTCGGCGGTGGTGACAAGATCACGGCAGGGCGCTCAGATCATGAGCGCCGCCACGGCCCCACCGCTGTGGGGTTTCGCTGTTCAGTGTGACAGCAAGGCGTCGGACCTGTCAGCGGTCGAGGCGCACAGTGTGATTTGAGCGACGCCCGTCTAGAGTCCGCACCCGTGCACGCCCGAGAACTAGCGGTGCCCGGAGCTGTCGAGTTCCTGCCGAAGGTCTTTCCCGATGCCCGCGGGTTGTTCGTCGCGCCGTTCCAGCAGTCGGCATTCGTCGAGGCCGTCGGGCACCGACTGCACCTGGCCCAGTCCAACCACAGCGTCTCGGCGCGGGGGGTGATCCGGGGGGTGCATTTCTCCGATGTGCCGCCCGGCCAGGCCAAATACGTCTATTGCGCCCAGGGTGCACTGCTGGACGTCGCGGTTGACGTCCGGGTGGGCTCGCCGACATTCGGCCACTGGGACGCCGTACACCTGGACAGCGAGACCTACCGGACCGTCTACCTCGCCGAGGGGCTCGGGCACGCATTCGTCGCGCTCCTCGACGGCACCGCCATGGCCTATCTCTGCTCGACCGGCTACAACCCCGGCGCAGAACGCACCGTGAATCCCCTGGACACCGCATTGGCTCTGCCGTGGCCGACCGATCTCGAACCGATGCTCTCGGACAAGGACCGCGCCGCGCCCACCCTGGCCGAAGCCGCCGCAGCCGGGATTCTCCCCCACTGGGATGCCTGCCAGGCCCGTTATGCACAACTCCGCGCGCCCGACCGGGGCGACAGTCCGGTCGAGCATTAACCCGCCCACCACTGGTGGGCGCCGATCACCAGCCGAGGGTTATCCGGGTCCGACGCTCATTTCATTCCCGGGTGAGCACCATGTTGAGCACGTTCTCAGTGACCACCGTTTGTGCCCCATCCTCGACCGTGCCCAAGATCACCATTTGTGGTGTGCCACGAACGACGATCACCCCATCCCCGGGGTGCCGGCCGCCTGCGGAGAGCCGCTTCCGGGAGATCGGCGTAGTACGCAGTACCACGACGCTCGCGCCAGCACCGACCTGGTCAGTCCGTCGAACGCGGGGGATGCCAGGACAGCAGTCGCCGGGTCAGCCGGCGCGGGGCGGGCCAGAGCCGAGCGAGCACCACGGCGACCAACTCCGCGGCGCCGAGCTGCCGGGAATCGGTGGACCCTTCGGGGTTGTCACCCAATACCCACCAGCCATCCCCGTGCCTGCCGACAGCGCGCTTGACGGAGAGCTGACCGGGGCGCCGAGACCACCTGACCACCACTATCGCCCCAGGGCACGCTCTGCCACGCTTGCTGAGCAGCACCAGGTCGCCGTCGGCGAGGGTCGGGGACATCGAAGGACCGCGAACCACCGCACAACGCCAGCGACCGAAGGGTGGGCTGAGCCCCACTTGAGGATCCGTCCCGATGCTCACCACGACAACCGGGAGTAAGGTCCGGTGTCGTCGGAGCACCACATGTCAGGGAGGCACGATGCGACTGTTGTCGCGCATTCTGCACCATTCCCGCCTGGAGGTCACTGCGCATTGTGACCTCCCGTGCGGCGTCTACGACCCGGCTCAAGCCCGGATCGAGGCCGAGTCGGTCAAGGCGATTCAGGAAAAGTACCAGTCCAACGACGATCCCGAGTTTCGCACGCGCGCGATTGAGATCAAGGAACAGCGCAGCGACCTCGTGAAGCACCACCTGTGGGTACTGTGGACCGACTATTTCAAGCCACCGCACTTCGAGAAGTACCCGCAGCTGCATGAGCTGTTCAACAAGGCGACCAAGGCAGCAGGGGCAGCCGGCACCAAGGGCTCCAACGACCCGAAGACCGGGCAGGACCTGCTCGACCAGATCGCAGAGATTGACAAGATCTTCTGGGAGACCAAGCAGGGCTGAGGCCGGGATCCCATGAAACCACGCTGACCAGCGGAAACTCTCCGTTGGTCAGCGTTGTTTTTCGGCATGAGACAGCCTGGAAACGGCTGAGACATGAACGGATCCTCATCGCCTAGTCGGGCATGCTCACTTGCTCGGCAGGGTGAAGCAGGCGACCCGATCTCCTGCGTTGCCTGCCTTCCCCGGATCCGTTGCGGTCATCATCTCCTCGTGTACCACTACCGATGCGGGCACCCGGTCGGTCAAGGGGAACAGAACTACGGTGCTGGATCTTCCCGCGCCGGTCGCATCGGTACGGACGTCCAGCCACACCTCATTGCTCGGATTGGCGAACTGGGGATCGGTCGATGGCGTTTCCGGCGTCGCAGCGGGATCGACACGGTGCTGGAAATGGGGCCCCGCCGCCTCACCGACGAGGCCACAGGAATTGCTGTGCAGATGCACGGCGTAACCACGGTTCGGCAGCAGCCCCGAGGCGTCGAACGTCGCCGTGGTGGTCTCGCTCGACGCGGTCAGGGTGAGCCTGAGCAGGGCGCCGATGGGCGCCACGGCGGCGTCATAGGTGAAAGCGTTCGAGATTTGGCCTGGTAGGGCGAGCGTGCCCTGCCCACTGAGATCAGCCGCGGGTGGGGGTTCGCCGGTTGCTGTGGTGGTCGGGGCGGACAGGCTGGGGCTCTGTGGTGATGAGCAGGCGATCGGTGCGAGGACCACGGCGACGCCGAGGGTGACGAGGATGAACCTTCGGGCGATCGCCGTGCTGACCGGCTGTCGTGACCGCCCCACCGCAGAGTCTGACGCGGTCTGCTCACTCAGAGTCAATATCACCTTTTAAGGATGCCCGATCGCGGTAGTACGTAGCGATGCCGCTCACCCTTCCATGCAGATGTTGCCACGAAGAACACTCCGCGTGAGGTACAAGGCCCGCACGTGGGTCACTCACTCCTCACCGAGTGCCCACCGCGAGGCGGGCGGGCAGAACAACAGCACCAACACGGCGACGCACAGTATCGCGGCCGGTACGCCGAAAGCGGGTTGCGAGGAGGGACCCGCCGCGTACCACGAGACCCCGAGCAACAGGATCTGGGCGACGACGGCAGGGGTGCGCGCCCCGCGACGACCTCGGATCAGACTTGCTCCCACGGCAAGAAGCCCAGCCCCGAAACCGGCGAACCACACGGCGGTGGCCAGCATCAGGGCGGGACCGGTCGATCCGTCGAGGAGCACGCCGATGGCGACCACGAGCCCCGCCACACCCTGCAGGCCCACCAGCAGCCCCCCCGCCCGCACCGGGGGTGGCGCAACGGACTCGCTGGTCATCGGCCCAGCGTAGCCAGACCGGGGCAGCGGGGAGTGGTCACCCGCACAGGTAAGGTGCCGCCGGAGAACGGAACGTTCGGCAGTGTGACGCGTTGACATTATGTACGCACTCTCAACACCGGTGGAACAGGGTTACTGAATCGTTTTCACGTGGACTCACGTGGGCCTCGGGGCCGGTGATCTCAGCATCAGCCGAGTGAACTGAACCACCGAGGTACGAGTTACCCCTTGACATCGGGGGCGATCGTGAAAGCATTCACAAGCCCAAACGACAGACGATGACAGCGCTGGGGCACGCGGTGACCAGCGCG
>JBOHHD010000099.1:0-17846 GCA_050700515.1 Pseudonocardiaceae bacterium | reverse complement strand
GTGCAGTGGCACCGCACCGCGGTAGACCTCGACGATATTGCGGGTGTCGGTGATCTCCCGGAGCGGATCGCCCGCGACGAGCAACAGATCCGCCCGCAACCCCGGCCTGATCCGGCCCCGATCGGTGAGGCCGAAACAATCAGCCGGCACCGACGTGGCCGAAGCGAGCGCATCGGCCGGGCTCAATCCGGCTTCGACGAGCAGTTCCAGTTCGCGGTGCAGGCTCGCGCCGTGGGCCAGGCCGGGCGCCGGCGAGTCGGTGCCCGCCAGTATCGGAATCCCGGCTCGGCGCATCGGCATCACCATCGCCTTGGCGTACTGCACGCGATAGGACGGCGCCGGTGCCGGACCCATCATCCCGGCCAGGCCTTCGGTCTGCTCGACGTCCAGCAGCGCGCTGACCCGCGAGTCGGCCAACAGCGGTATTCCGGTGCGGATCTGACAGAGGGATTCGAGCAATCCCAGGGTGGGAATGACGAAGGCGCCGGTCCGCATCAACGTCTCCAGCAGGCCGACATCGAGCGGGCCGTCGATCGGGAGATGCCCGAGCCCGTCCACCCCGGCGCGCACGGACATCAGAGCCGCCTGCTGGTCGGTCGCATGGGCCACCGTCAGCAGCCCGCAGCTGCGGGCTTGCCGCACGAGTGCGCGGATCGTGTCGGCGCCGAGCTGCGGTAGGTCGGGCTCACCGGGCAGGCTGGAACTGAACACTTTGAGGTAATCCGAACCCTCAGCGATCCGGTCCACGACGAAGCTTTCCGCCTGTTGGGGGGACGCGACAGTGGGGAACTCGGCGAACAGCGCTCCCACCATCTGGCAGGGATGCCCGCCCGGGGCCGTCGCCCCCGTGCCCGCCGACCGGATATCGGCGACGTCGCTGCGCTCGGCCGCCTGCTGACGCAACACCCGCATCTTCGCCGGATCGGCGAACATGTCCAGCTCTGTGGTCACCCCGAAACGCAGTGCCTGCGCCAGTGACCTTTCGAAGGCGTGGACATGCGCGTCGATCAATCCGGGGAGCAGGGTGAGCCCGGCGCCATCGACGACGCGCGCGTCCGGTTCTCCAGAAAGATCGGCGCCGACCGCACGGACATAACCGTTCCGGACCAGCACACTGCTCCGTGCGCTGACCCGCTCCCCGTCGAACAACCGCACATCCCGGAACAGGATGTCAGCCCCGGCCTGGGTGCTCACGACGCTGTCCCTTCCGATAACGGGCCCTTCCGATAACAGGCCCTTTCGATAATGGGCACCCATCTGACGGTCAGCGACTTTCCGGGCCGATGATCCAGTGTTCGTCGACCATCATGCGGTGGATATAGCGTGGTTGCACGAAGGTATGCAGGTGTTCCTCGGCGCGTCGGTACTCCGGCGAGTCCATTGCGGCCGCCAGGGAATCTTCGTCGTCGAACCACACCTGGTATGCAGCGTCCAGGACGGCCTCCCCGATGGCGTAGGCACCATCACGGGTATGGCCCTGCAGGTAACGACGCACGCCCGGCGTCTCGGCCACGAGTTCGGCGTACTTGCCGAGGCTCTGTTCCCGGAATTCCGGCAACGAGATGCCCTCCTGCCGCTTGACCAACGTGATGAGTTTGCGCCGCTTCGGTTCCCCGGCCTCGGGACCGGGCACCAGCAGGTGGGCGTCGGTGTCCAGCACAAGGGTGCGCCAGAACGCCGCCCAGCGTGGCTCATCGATCCGGGCGCCTTCCAGGAACTCGGGGGTCTGTAGCGATTCGAGCTGCTCCTGGTCGTTGCGCAGCCAGATCTCGGCGACACCGCTCCAGGGGGGATCCTGCGATTCCGGCCCGAACGGAACGCGGAAATCAAGCATGTACTTTCTGATCTGCGGGATCTTGCTCGCGTACTGCACGGCGTGCACATCGATCCAGTAACGCTGGAACTGCTGCTCACTCATTCCTGGTTTCGGATGAGCAAAGATCAACTGGTGGATCATGGCTGCTCACTTTCAACGTATTGGGAACTACTATGGCAGGCTAGACCTGGTAGTGCTTGTCGACATCCGCGGCGAACCCGACGTAATCGCGTAGGGGCCACACCACTTCGAATTCCAGATACTCCCGCATCGGAAGCCTGCCGAGCGCGGTACGATCCAGCTCCTCGGCGTTCTCAACGTCCACCACGGCGATGACCCGCTTCTGTGCGGCAACCTTCCAGATACCGACACACATTCCTGATTCGACGGTTTCCTGGGCGTGTTGGGCTTCTTCGGCTTCAATTTCCCATAACTCGTCCAGCGAGATACGGCCCTCGTGGTTCCATTTCATCTGCACATAGAACAGCATGGTCATCACCCCGTTCGCAGGATCTGCTCGGTGAGCTCGTGGCCCGGCCCGAAGACCTCCATCGCGAGATCGCCGGGTGTCTTGCCGTCATGGCCGACCAGGTCGAGGCGTGCACCGAGTTCGAGCAGGATCCGAGCGCACACCTCGTAGCCGTGCCACAACGCATCGTGCAACGGCGTGTAACCGTTGGTGGCACCCTGAAAGTTCAGATCCACACCCGGCCACTCAGCGATCAACCGGGTGATCTCTACGTGACCGTTGTAGACGGCCTTGTGCAGCGGCACGGCACCGAATGTCGGCTCGGTGGCGTTGACGTCCGCGCCGGCAGTCAGCAGTGTGGCGACGATCTCCCGATGCCCATCACGAGTAGCCACCAGCAACGGAGTGTGCGCGTCGTTGAACCCGTTGACCACGGGGAACCGCTCGTCCACCGCAGCGCCCGCCGCGAGCAGAGCGCGCACCTCGGCGAGATCCCCACTGGTGACCGCAGCCATCAGATGTTGGGTGCTCACCTGCTCGTCGTCCGACTGCTGGCGCTGCTTGAGATACTGCTCGGCCCGCAGCAGGCGTTCCTGTCCGATGGTGTTGACGTTCAACTCGTAGGCGAAGTGCTCCTTGAGCGAAAATCCGTAGTGCGTGGAAATGTTCAGCCCGGCGGCACAGTCGAGCAGGTATTTCGCGATATCCGGAAACTTGAACCACAGCGCATCCATCAGCGGCGTGTGCCCGGTGGTCGGGGCAACCGCGTCCACGAAGGCACCTGCTTGTACGAGCGCCCGAGCCACTTCCACGCTGCCACCCTGACATGCCTTGTGCAGCGCAGTGGCACCGGCGCCGGAATCAGCGGTGAACACATCGGCACCAGCATCGATGAGAAAATGCACGATATCCACCGCCGCCCGACCTGCCGCCATCATCAGGGGAGTGAGTCCGCTTCGGGGATCACGACAGTTGACATCGGCCCCCGCGCGTACCGACTGTTCGACCCGTACCCGATCACTGGCCGCGACCGCAGCGAGCAGACGCGTTTCGGGATCGATACCCGTCGGGGTGGGCACGTCGATCGACTGCGCATTCACTGCGCACCGCCTCGGATAGCGCGGATGATCGGTGACGGATCAGTGTATGACTTCCAGCGGACTATCTTGCCCCCCTGGATGGTCAGCCGCTGAATGAATTCGATCTCGAAAGGAAGTCCGGTTTCCCGCACCACAGAGATCTCGTGAATCACACCCATGGCCTCGGCACCATCGACCACCAACGCCACCAGCTCCTCGACCTCCACCTCACACATGTCGACGAACACCCCGAAACTGGCGAACGCCGCGTCCCGACCGTGATGAGTGCCGATCCATTTCATATCGTCGTTGTAACCAGGTACCGGCGTGTAGTTGATAAATTCGACATCCTCGTCGAGATAGGTCAACGCCGTATAGATGTCCCCCGTGGTCAGCGCATCGAACCAACCTTGCGCCACCGCCCGGGTAGTGGGCTCGACATCGACTGCCTGACTCATTCTCGAGTACCTCCTCGATCTGCCGAATGACGGCCGATCCCCGGCTCGCCACTTCCGAAATCAGTTACAGACAGGACCCATGGTCACCGTCCGAGACGTCGACGACAACAGGTACCACACGAAGTGAGAGAGGACTTGACGCCCTAATGTTCGCCTAGGCCCTGATATTCAGATGGACTCGGTATGCGAAGACAACGACCAATCACCCTGCCGTCGCGACAGGCACTGGCTACGCGGCGGTGGCTTGATGTTCCCCGACCGGCCTCGCCCGTGTCCCGAGTTTGCAGAAGCCGAGCGCGGCGATGACAGCGCCGAGCAGCGAAAATGCACCGCCGACGGCGAACGCCCACTGATAACCGTCCAGCACGTTGGAACCCGTGGTCAGTGTCACGCTCACTCCGGTGAGCACCGCCACTCCGATCCCGGCACCGATCTGGGTCGATGCAGTGATCAGTCCGGAAGCGATTCCCTGTTCCCGGTCGCCCACCCCACCGACCCCTGCGATGTTCAGGGTGGGGAACACCAGGCCATTGCCTATCCCGTGAAGTACCACGGCCGGTAACAATAAGGTCACATACGGCGCATCGGCGTCCGCCAGAGAGAACAGGAGGATTCCTGATCCTTGGATGAGGAAGCCCACGGTGGCGACCGGTCGCAGACCGAACCGGTCGATCAGCCTGTTGGTGACGAACTGAGCCACCACCAGCACCATGACGCCGAGCGGGACGATGGCAAGTGCCGTGGTCATCGGACCGTAACCGAGCACCTGCTGCAGATGCAGGGTGGCGATGAACTGCCAACCGATGCTGGCCGCGAGGAAGATGACGCCGAGCGCATTTGCCGTACTCAAGGTTCTGGAGCGGAACAATCGCAATGGCACGGTAGGATCGGGATGCCGGTGCTCGATCACCACGAATGCGCCGAGCAGCAATACCGCAGTGGCGAGCACGGCCAGTATGGTGCCGCTGGTCCAGCCGATCTCTGGTGCTTGCACCAACCCATAGACCAGCAGCAACAGCCCACCGGTAATGGTGAGTGCTCCGCCGATGTCGTAGCTGCGGTCAGTGCGGACCACCGCAGCAGGCTCGCGAACCACCAGCGGCGCGATGATCAGTACCAGTATCGCGACCACGGTCGGCAGGAAGAAGATCAAGCGCCAGTGCACCTCGGTGAGCACACCGGAGAGCACCAGACCCAAGCTGTATCCGGTGGCCGCGGTGGTGGAATACACCGCCAGCGCCCGGTTGCGTTCCCGGCCCTCATGGAACGTAGTGGTGATGATCGAGAGTGCGGCGGGCGCGGTGAACGCGGCAGCGATGCCCTTCAGCACTCTGGAGGCGACCAGCAGGGAACCGTCGGTGAGAAAGCCTCCACTCAGGCTCGCGACGGCGAAGAGTGCCATCGCCGCGAGGAAGACCCGCCGGCGGCCGAACAGGTCGGCCGTGCGCCCGCCGAGCAGCAGAAACCCACCGTAGGCCACGGTATAGCCGGACACCAGCCATTGCAGGGTGCTCGGCGACAGCGACAACTGCTGTTCGATGCTGGGCAATGCTACTGCGATCAACGAGACATCCAGTGCGTCGAGGAACATTGCGGCGCACAACACCAGCAACGCCAGACGTTTCTGCCCTTCGGTCAGCAAATCGTTCTTATTACGCAGTCCGGCGGATCGATGTGGCCGGACGTCATTATGATGCGGCATGATGTCACTCCATCCAGGAAACCTTCGTATCCCTGTGCGAGACGTCCGAAATAGGGAAAAATCATCCGCGGCGCATTGGCACGCTCTCCACCGGGGATGAGCGGCGCAGAATCACCTCACCGGCAAGCACGGCGGCGACCCCGGCCAATGAGGCGAACGCGGCGAGCCCAACAGTTGCGGGGACACCGATCGCGGCCACCAACGCCCCGAAACCCAGCGGGGACAACGCGGCACCACCGAACAGGCCGATCTGCATCGCCGCGCCGGCGCGTGGTGGATTGTCGGGGAGTAACCGCATGCTCGCGGCCAGCAGCAGGCCGGTCCATCCCCACCCGCCGGCCACCGCGAGCACCGCGCCGAACACGAAACTGGTCGGGGTGGAGAGCGCCAGGACCCCGAGGCCTATCGCCCCGCTGAGCATCAGCACCGCCACCATGACCGGGTTGCGCTCCGGTGCCCGATCCCCCAGCACGCCCACGACGATCCGCATGAGGACCGCGACCGCGGACGCCGCCGCGAGCAGCGCCCCGGCCACGACGATGGACAATCCGGAGTGGGTACCGATCTGCACGAAGTACGTCGCGGCCATGTTCACCCCGACGCTGCCCAGCAGTGCGGCCAGGGTCCACGACCGCAGAACCATGCTCCTGACCCGCTGCCCCTGTTCGGTACCGGGACCGACCACAGCGGCGGAAACCCTCCCGGGAGGCGGCTTCACCTCCCTGCTCCGGATCCGGGCCAAGGGAGCGGCCAGCATCGCGACCAGGGCGAGGATGCTGCCCACGGTCAGCGCCACGCGCCACCCATGGACCCCGGCCACCAGCGCAACCAGCAGGCCCGGCACGAGGGGAGCGGCGCCGAGCGCAGCCCCCACCAGGCCGGTGGCCAGGGACAGCCGGTCAGGCGGGACCTCAGCGGCGATGTAGCGGCCGGCGGCGGGCTGCACCAGCGCGTTGCCGAATCCGGCCAGCACCATCAGCATCGTCAACAGCCCCGCGCTGTGCGCACCGGCGGCGATGGACAATGTCACGGCGGAAAGTCCACAGATCCCGGCCAGCATCAGGGGTACCGAGAGCCTCGACACGATCGCCCGGGTGAGCACCGAGGCCAGCGCGGAGACGGCGAAGAAGCACGCCAGTGCCACCCCGAACCGGGTCGATCCGATCCCGAGATCGCGCTGGATCGGCACCGCAAGGGCTCCGACGGTGAACGCAGGCAGGAGTGCGGCGATCGCGGTCATTACCACTGCACTCACCCCCCGATATCCCCCGAGGGCCGAATGCGCTGCGCTGTTCGTCGCCATCATGAGCACCCTGGACACCGTCTCGTCGGCTCAGCCGGCGCTGCTCAGACTGAACTCGTCGGCCCGGTCGGCCTCCGCCGCCGCTCCAGCCCCTCCGAGAATCGCCTGATTACCCGAGGACCAGCTGGCCTTCATGGTGACCGAGCTGATCCGCCACTGCCCCGAGACGCGAACCAGACCGAACTGGTAGTGCCCACCGAGAATCCAGCGATCCTCGCCGGGTGCCAGGTCGGCAAGGTGGGTGGCCTGGAACTGCGCGGTGCATTCGGCGACATCACCGTCCACGGTGACCAGATGGTTGCCGAGCAGGTGCTGCGTCGCGGTCATCGTGTTAAGCAGTTCCCGCCAGGATCCCACCAACGCATCGCGGTCGACGCGGGCAGGCCGGCCACCGGCCAGACTGGTGTAATCCAGCATGACTTCCTCGGTGAACACCTCCACCAATGCGTCCCATTGCCTGCGGTCGGTGTGCCAGGCCATCCGCGTACAGATGTCGATCACGTCGAGCCGGTCCTGAATCTGCTGTGACATGGAGTCTCCTTTGCTCGTGCGTGCGGTTTCAGAGCGTGTCCCGGTAGTGCGCGTCGACCACCCGCAGGGCCGCCTCGACCGTCGGCTCATCGTCGTAGAAGTCGAATTGAGACCCGGTGATCCAGTGCAGCTGGCCGGGAGCGCCCAGGTCGGCGTGAAAGCGACGGGCACCGTCGGGAATCGCCCCGTCCTCGCTGTGCACCATCACGGTGGGTACCGTGATGCCTGGCGCGAACTCGATCGGGTCGAACTCCAGCCACTGCGACCAGGCCATCACCGCAAATCTGTTCCCCCAGGCCGGGATCGCCCCTCGATTCTGGTCCAGGTAGTAGTCGAACGGGCCGTACATGGCCGCCCGCTGATCGGTGGTGCTCACCGCGGGGACATAGTCCACCTCACCGGTCTGCCGGTACCGCAGTAATGCTTCCTGACCTGCGGTGATCCGCTCGTGCACGCCATCGCTGCCCCCATAGACCGCCTCCACCAGCGCGCGGTCATGCAGCCAGGGAGCGACCAGCGCCAGGGACTGCACCCGGTCGTCCGCGGCCACGCCACCAGCCGTATACCCGGCACCGGCGCAGATGCCCAGCGCACCGATCCGGTCCGGGTCGGCGCCAGGAGTGGTGCCCAGGTAGGTCACCGCATCCTGGATGTCGCGGATCTTGGCGTCCGGGGACTCCAGATCCCGGGGCTGGCCCCCGGACTCGCCGTAACCCCGGAAGTCGAACGCGAGCGAGACGTAGCCGCGCTCGGCGAGTCCGCGCGCGTACCGGCCGGCCATCTGCTCCTTGACGGTGCACCAGGATCCGGTGACCACCACTGCTGGGACGGCGCGGGTCTCGGGGGTGGCTGGGCGGTAGAGGTTACCGACCAGGCTCTCGCCCTCGCCGTCGAACACGACTCGCTCGACGCTGGTCCTGGCTGGGCTTGTTGTCACTGGCATAGCTATTCCTCCGGTCACGCTTGCGGATGTCCTGTTGTTTTCCCGACGATCTGACCATTCTCCCGGGGTTGTTCAGGACCAACCAGACGCGCTTGATGGTGGTATTGTCGGTTCCCCCCTGAGCTGTGGGGCACATCACATTGACGGTTCACGCCGAGCGGAGTTCATGCGCCGGGAGCCGACCGCATCTCGGGCAGGGGGGACAAAAAACGATAGGCATGCGCCGCCGAAGCCAATGTCACGTGGTGGTGCCATCCCCGAAATGACCTGCCCTCGAAATGCTGCAACCCGCTTTCCTCACCGATCCGACCGAGGTCGTCCCGGGTCCGCCCAAGCAATCTGGCCAGGCTGTGCAGCGCGGCAGGATTGTCGACGGTGAGATTGGTCAGCCACAACTCATGCGGCCAGCTACGCCCGGCCCGCCACTCACCGAGCACCCGTCGCATCCGCCGGTGCAGATATCCTGGTTCGATCCGTGTTGAATACACCGCGTGCGTCGCCGACAGCACTACGTAGGCGCGGATCTGTCGTTGCCTCGCGCCGTCCACCCAACTGACCACCGTCCGGGCCTGTTTGGCAGCCGCAAGCGCCAACTCACCCGCAGAGATGGGGCAGTCCGACGGCGTCTCGACCGCTTTGGTCTCCGCCGAGACCTGGACCAGATAATGCAATCCGCGAGCCTCAAGAGCACGCAGCAACAACTCCACGGCAGGCTCTGCGCGACCATCGACGATCACCGGCGCCAGCGGCAGATCCCATTGCCCACTCATCTCGTCCACCGCCTCGAGCAGATAGTGCCAACGAGAACGACATCGTTCGGTGTCCGGGACGTAGCTGCGGCTGCGCCGATACGGGTCATCGGACCAGCATCGGGGCAACATCAACCGCCAGTTCACCGGGCAACTGCCCTCCTCGGTCACCAGCAGGGCGGCCAGCCCGAGCTGACAATTCAACGTCCGGCCGACCGAATGCGCGTACTGCTTGTCCACGGCCACCGAGTTGGATCCGTTCTTGGGGAACACCACCTCGTGAATCACCCAAGCGCTCGGCCGAATCGCAGCAGTCAGATGGCGGGCAAGGCTGGCCCGCACCGGTCCCCACTCCCACGGACTCTGGTTCACGAACTGTTGCAGGCACTGATCGACACGCCGTCCCACGACGTACTCGGAAATCCGGCGGATCGACTTTCGACTCGGTACCGAGAGCAGACCTCGAACGTAGGTCTCTCCCCAACGACGCTGGTCGGAACGGGGAAGTGAAGAAAACAACTTCTGACAAAAGTCAGAAAGAGGTAGATCGAGCCGTTCTTCCCAATCCGTGACAAGATCAGAGTCGGCAACCATCACTACTCCTCACATGCGAATCTCGACCCGTCCGCGATTGCGCAGTCGTAAAGCAGATGTGCGGCGATCGCGGCCGCGTAAGGCGCGTACCGAATGCGCCATTCCTGAAAAATCTTGGATGCCTGCGCCTCGTCGCGCTCCGCAGGTAGACCAGCGGCGGCCACCTCCTGCAAAGTGTGGTGGAAATCCACCTCCTCTCGCCCTTCGAAGCTGACGACCGGAGGAGGCCGAAAGATGCCTATTCGCTGCTGCAGCGTCTGCAGACAATGCGCTCCGGTACACAGCAGCGTGCGGGTGTGCGGCGGTGCCCAGCCGGGCGCCACGGCGTACATCAGGGCGGCGGCATCGAGCATGATCACCGCTGCGGTGAGCCAGTTCAGCGACGTCGACGAGCGGCAGAACATCAATGCCGGACAGGCGGTGTGCGTGGCCTGTACATCCCCCAACCAGCGGGCCCATCGGGCGAGTTCGTCGTCAAGCCGAGCGGTCGTGCCGCTGCGCAGGTAGGGAACCAACAATCGTTCCGCATCCGGTGGTCGCCGCGCTTGGGTGGCCAGCATGCTGACCACCAACTCCCGACGACTGTAAGCGCTGACGAGGCACACCAGGTGCGCGGCGAAGACCAGCACGACTATGCCGATGTTGGCCCAGGCCACCAGAGTGACCACATCATCTCGCCATTCGGTCTCCCCGATCTGGGCGGAGCCGGCCGGATCAGCGCCCCGCAGCCAGCCAGCCAGTCCGACGGGTGTCGCGGGCACCCCCCCAAAAGACACTGCGATCAACGCAAAGCCGAGCAATAGTGCGGTCAGCCAGCAGGCGAGCACCAAGAACAGCACGAACGGTCCGATGAGATCCAGCACCCAGCCCCGGGCGCGGCCCGGTACGGTGCGCGCCAGCGCCAGCGCAACGGGGGGTACCCAGCGCAGCACGGCGTGCATCAGCAACGGTGGCCGCTGCCCGGGCGCCGGCACCGTGCGCAGCACGTTGCACCACACCGCCGCCAGGATCAGACAACCGGCCAGAAACGCCGACACCCCGAGCATCACCCGCACGGGCGCCCCTTCCGTTAAATTTTCCGAGATAGCCCGAGCGTGCCAAGCTCAGGCCCAACCACCCAGAACCCAGTTATGCTGGTAGCGGCAGTGCCAACACTCTCGGTGGTGGTAGTGGCCTCCTCGCGGCGGTTGAGCGGATGGTTCCTCAGCGCTCTCCAAGATCGCTCTCCGCGCTGGGCGCATCCCCCACTCGCTTACTCCGGACTCGAACCGCTCCCCCACTGTGGTCGACCCCGTAACGGCGGAGGCTTTCCGGACGACCTGGTGAAGGCGACCACGTCGACGTATCAGCACGTCACGCGGGTTGCTCTAGGTCTGTGTGAGCACGAGGCGGAAGAGGTGAACGATGACGCTGGCGAAGGACCGAGGAGACGCGGGCACGCTGCTCGAAGCCGCGCGGGAGGGCGGCTACGGGCTACCCGAGACGGGCGGCCACGAACACGGGGGCCACGGCGGCCATGGGGGGCATCACCACGAGCCCGGGGTCACGAGCACCGTGCGCACCGCCACTCACCGGGGACATGAGATCAAGATCACGACAACCTACCAGGTGACGATCGACGGGGAGCCGCTCAAGGGAATGCTGGAGGTCCTCGGCGACGGACGGGTCCACTACCACGGCCTGCCGCAATACGCACTGCCCTCGGCCATGGACATGCTGCGACGGGTGATCGACTACTTCGGGTCCAAATCGCCGGTGGAAGACGAGCTCGGTGCGCTGATCGAGGAGGCACGGCCATGACGGTGACGCGACGCAACATCCTGGAATCCGCGGACGCCCGTGACCGATACCTGGCGGCCGTGGTCGAGCTGAACCGAGCGGACACCGGCATCACGGCCGGAGATCTCTACCAGCAGCTCAGGCCGGCCGTGCCCCTGTTGCGCATGACCGGGCTGAACCAGGAGCTGTCGGTGTGGGATCTGTTCGTCGTCTGGCACTACCTCGCGATGCAGATCGTCACCCCACCGCTGCAGCCGCTACGCAATCTCGCCCACGGAGGGCCGATCTTCCTCCCGTGGCACCGGATGTTCCTCATCCGCCTGGAAGAGCAGCTCCAACGAGTCACCGACGCCGAAACGGCCCTGCCCTACTGGGACTGGGCCGCGCACGGTGAACTGCCCGAGGCCGCGCAAGGCGAGGGTGATCTGTGGAGTGGGCAGTACCTGGGTGAGTCCCGCGGCGAGGTGACCAGTGGGCCGGTCGGGAATATGCGGATCCGTATCGAGGACCGCGGAGACGGCCTGTATTCGATCACCGAACGCCGCTTGCTGCGCAATGCCGGCGGCGACACACCGCGACTGCCCACCATCGCCGACCTCGAGTGGACGCTGGAGGACAAGAACTACGACGGGCCCCAGTGGAGCTTGAGCACCGAAAGCTTCCGCAACAAGTTAGAGGGCTGGTTGCCCCGCCCTCCCACTCCCCAGGATCCCCTCCAGGAGGGCTCGGAGCTGCACAATCGGGTGCACGTCTGGACGGGAGGGGACATGGGCCCCGGGACCTCCCCGAACGATCCGCTCTTCTATCTCAATCACTGCAACGTGGACCGGATCTGGGAGGCGTGGATGGTCGAACGCGGGCGGGAATACCGGCCCATCGCGTCCGACGCCGACGCGCCGGTCGGCCACCGACTCGACGACACCATGGTGACCCTTCTGGGCGCGCCGCTGCGGCCCGCCGACGTCCTGGACGCCGGTGCCTGGTATGTCTATGACGACCTCAGCGACGCTGACCCACCGCAGTGACGCCGAAGGCGACGACAGGGCACGGGATGGCGGGCAGGTGGTGCCCATTCCAGGGAATTGCCGTGGCCCCGCGGGTCGTCGGTGGTCACCCGCTCGCCATGGTGGTAGCTGCGGAAGCGGATGGCGTCGGACAGCGGTGTGTAAGCGGTCCAGCCGAAGTCGGGCGAACCGATCTGCAGCGGCAGCACCAGGTTCGCGAAGCCGAAAGCGATCGGCGTCGCGTACAGCAGGAGCATGAGCGTGCCGTGAATGGTGAACAACTGGTTGTACTGCTCCTGCGACAGGAACTGCAAGCCGAAACGAGCCGGCTCCGCCCGCCTGAACATCGCCAGCAGCCGTGACCCCTTCGCAGGACGAGGAGGCGGCCGGTATGGCCGGGTGGGGTGGGAGACGTGGCGGTCACCCTGTTAGGGAGTACTCGCCCCCGAGAGCCGGACACACCGCTCCACCAGGGCAAGGACAACACGCGGATCTGGCATTGCTGGGGTCAGGAGCAGCGACCTGGCCACGGCCGCGGTGCACCTCAGCCGAGGATGCCGTGGCCGGGAGCGAGGATCGCCTGGGGGTCGTATTCCGCCTTGTCCGCCAGCAACTGCGCCCAGCGCGGCCCGAAATGGGCCTGCCAGTCGGCGGGTGACATGGGCAGGGTGTTGACCGGGTAGGCGAGCCCGCCGTGTGCGACGGCGTGGTCGTAGACGGCTCGGTTCGCCTCGATGAGCGTGGTGACGGCAGCGGGATCGTCGGCGCTCGCGGTGCGCAGCAAGGCGAACAGCCAGACGAGATCGGAGCTGGGTACCCGCACCAGGGGCGCCCGCAGCCGGGCGGTGCGCACCGGGTAGAGGATCACCAACCCGGAGTTGCCCAGATCAGCGGGGGTGAGCTCGGCGAGCACCGCGCCGACGACGGGCGCGGTGGCGGCCTCGGGCAGGAAGACGTTGAGCCAGGCATGCGGGTGCAGCCACTCGCCGCTGGCCCGCAACACCGCCTCACCGGGAGCCATGCGGTGTTGGAACTCTCGATAGGAGATGTCCTCGACGTCGTCATGCTCGTGATTCAGCCCGCCGGGCAGCTCCGGTACCCCTGGTGAGGGATCGAAGCGGGCGACCTCCAGCAGGTAGCGCCACCCCTGGGGCTCGGCCGGCACGGCCTGACCCTCGATGTAGTCGAACCGATCGGCCAGCACAAGTTCCCGTTGATCGGCGAGGAAGCTCGCGAGATCACGGTAGTGCAGCCGGTGCCAGCGGACCCGGGTCGGGGCGGAGACCAGTCGCAGGGTGACGCTGATGATGATGCCGCACTGGCCGAGGCCGGCCCGCATCGCGTCGAACAGCCGCTGGTTGCGCTCCCGAGAGCAGCTCACCAGCTGGCCGCTCCCAGTCACCACGACCAGCTCCACCACCCCGTCGACCTGCATCCCGTACCGATGGGTGGTACCGCCGACCCCACCGGCCGTCAGCGTCCCCCCGACCGTGGTGTGCAGGTAGTCGATCAGCACCGGCGGGGTACACCCCTGGGCGAGCGCAACGTCGAGTACCTCGCTCCAGCGCGCCCCGGCCTGCGCGGTGATCCGGCCCGCCCGTACCTCGCCCACGTGATGGAGACAGGTCATGTCGATCACGATGCCGCCGGGAACCTGGGCCTGCCCGTACGGCGAGTGCCCGGCGCCGCGCGCCGCGACTCTCAGCCCAGCCGCGCCGGCGAACGCCACGACAGCGACCACGTCCTCCACCCCACCCGGGCGCAGCACCGCCCGTGGGCGGTGGGCCACGACATGACCGAAGTCCTCAGCCGCCCACCGCACCCTGTCCGCGTCGCACCTGAACGTGCCCGACAACACCGGTAGTCCGACTGCACCCGGGGTGTTCAGCGGCACCCAGGTACGGGTGCGCGGATCAAAGGCCTCCGGGCTCATGACGAGCCAGCCTATCGCATTTCAGAATTCGGTTCAGGTGCACCGCGTCCGGGAGCCACCATGACCTTTGTTCGCCGACTTCACTTCCAGCGCAGCAAAGTTCTCCTCGGTTTGTCGGCCGTAGCGCTGGGACGCGACCGAAGATGCTGGGTTTCCGACGAGCCGGGGCACTTCTTACGCCACTCGGGCTCGGTGTCGAACCTCTTGAGCGCGAATTGGCGGAGTGACCGGATGACTGAGCCATAGCTCTGATTCTCGGTCACGACTATCGGGGAGCCCGTGCGCCAGGTGATCGGCATTGACTCCATGAACGGCATGAACATGTCCGGAAAGCCGGGCATGGCACAGCCGATGCAGATGCCACCCACATTCGGGCACCCACCGACACCATTGATCCAGCCACGCTTGGGCACGTTGCACTTCACCACCTGGCCGCCGCAACCGAGCTTTACCAGGCATTTGGGTGAGTCGTAGGTATCGGCGAACTCGCCCTGTTCGTAATACCCGGCCCGATCGCATCCCTCGTGCACCGTGGCGCCGAACAGCCACTGGGGGCGCAGCTGATCGTCCAACGGGATCATCGGTGCCTGCCCGACAGTCTGGTAGAGCAGATAAAGTATCGTCTCGGAAAGATTGTCCGGGTGCGCGGGACAGCCAGGCACACAGACAATGGGAACACCGGTCTTGGATTTCCAGTCCCAGCCCAGGTAGTCCGGCACGCCCATGGCACCGGTCGGATTGTCCGCCATGGCGTGAATGCCACCATAGGCGGCACAAGTACCCACCGCGAGCACCACCGTGGCCCGAGGCGCCAGCTTGTCCAGCCACTCGTTGACGGTGATCGGCTGATCGGTGTCGGGGTGACGGCCGAAACCGGTGAAGTAACCATCACCGTTGATCATCTCATCGGGGATGGATCCCTCGACGACGAGCACGAACGGCTCCAACTCACCCCGCCCGGCCTTGTGGAACCATTCGATAAAATTGTCACCGCCCTGTTCCGGACCGCATTCGAAGTCAATCAACGGCCAGTGCAGCGCGACCTTGGGCAGACCGGGAAGAGCTCCCAAGGCGATTTCTTCGATACTGGGCTGGGTCGCCCCCGTCAGCGCGACCGATTCCCCGTCACAGGATAAGCCGCAGTTGATCCAGAGGATATGGATCGGACTGTCTCCTGCTTGGGTGGTGGGAGTGGCGTTGAACGTCGGTTCGGCCATGATCCTCTATTTCACGAGCGATCTCCGATCACTCTCTCACGTGGTGATCCCTTGGCGTAGACCCCGAGCATCACTGGCAGAGTAGAAGGTCTGCACCGCTTTGTCGCTCCCCGTCGAGCAGATTACGCCACTCGGCCGAAGGAAGGATCGGCCTCGGCGAACCGGTGCAGGGTCAGAGGTAAGACAGGTGTATGCCGTCGATCGACCAGATCGCGCTGAGATCTCCGTGGCAGGCGGTGAGCAGGGCGGGGAAGTAGTCCTGCAGTGATTGCTCGTAGGTGAGCGAGCCGCTGATCAGCTCGCCCGCGGCGATGATGATGCGTTCCAGGTCCTGCTGGATGCGGGCACGGCTCATGCTCGGCGTCCGTGGACCCTCCTCACCGTCGACGACGGTGATGGCCGGGTCGAACTGGCTGAAGCTGGGGAAGCGCTCGGGGTCGGGGAGGATCGAGCGGAAGGGGACCCGGTTGAAGAAGTACTCGAACCAACGCCCGCCGGAGATCGCCAGCCACGGGGTGCCGATCGCGAGCGCGGCGAGGCCGAAGCCGGTATGCGGTGCCAGGAACAGGTCACAGGCCTCAACGACGGCCAGTTGCTCGGCAAGAGCGACGTCAAAGCAGTTCACCGGGCAGGACCGATGGGCGAGCAGGCCCGCCAGATCGGCTGGGGCCAAGGACGTTGCGGTGCGATCGTCCTGCGTCAGCCGACCCACGAACACGATCTGAACCCCGGGGAAAGCGTCGGTGAGCGCGTCGAGAATCAGGTGCCAGGAGTTGGGCGAAGGGTAGAGCGAGGCATCGCTGGACCCGGCGGGCATCACGGCGATCCTCGGGCGACCAGGCGCATCCGCATCCCCGAGTCGATGTCGAACGGCTGCCCGGGCCCGCGGCGGCAGCGTGAACCGCAGTTGCTGGTGGGCAAGATAGCCCGCTGCGCCGGCACCGACCACCGTATGGCCCTGTCGAGCGTGCAGGTGGCGGTCGGCGGCGGCGTAGTAATCGCGCAGCCCCGGAAACAAGAACAGTTGAATGTCCTGGTGGCGGCGAAAATCGTCGAGCACCCAATCCCATTCACGGGGCAGCCGGGCCAGCCGCGCTACCGAGTCGGTACACGGCTGCACGAAAGGATGATCAACTGGGTAGACCGCCGAGACGAAAGGGCAGAAATCGGCCAGCTCGACCGGCGATGCTGCGTTGAGCGTCACCGCGATCTCCCGATCCGGGTCCGCCGCATGGTGGCCGAGGCAGTAGTGCAGTGCCTCGACCACGTGTCCGACGGGATGGGCATAGAAGAAGTTCACCAGCGTGCGATCGATGGCCATGTCCGCATTGTCGCACCGGCAGTTCCCCCGACTGAGCGGCATCACCGCGATCGGTGATGCCGGGGTACTCAGGCGGACGCAGCGGCCGCAGCGGCACTCTCTGTTGGAGGGGTGCTCTGCTCGGGAATCGGTGTCGTGCCGGGCAGCGCGAGTTTGGCGAGCTTGCGGAAGACCGAGCCGAGTTGCTTACCGAGCGGGCCGGTGTTGTAGGGCAGACCGTTATCAGTGACAGGCCCACGGTGTAGAGCAGATTGCCCAGGTAATAGGGGTGCCAGCGCTGTTCGGGAGTGATTCGCAGGATGGAGAAGCCCACGTCCCGATCTTTGCCGACAATGTTTGGTATAGGCATGATGCCGGAAGTTGTGCGAGCGCTTCCACAGCTCGGGAGGGCTGACCATGTCCCATACGAAGTCGCGGGAGTTCAGTTCCTCGTCGCGCATGAAGTCGCACTGGCCGTGCAGGACGTTGTGGCCGGTGTACCGGTGCCAGACGCTGCCAGCGGTCCTGTGACTGGTACAGGTCAAGCAGATGCCCATCCGACAGCCGAACTCGGGACGCAGACCGACGCCCTCGGCCTGTTCGAGCAGGATCTCGCCGGTATCGGGAACCCGGTGGCCGCTGCGGGCGAAGCACACTTCGCCGTAGGGCTCGCCGCCGGCCCCGCAGGGGTAGGCACGCCCCAGTTGCAGCCCGGGATGCCAGCGCGGCCAGGGCCGCCAACTCCTCCTGGTAGGCGACGTACTCAGGGCTGCGGGCGTAGTGCAGGAACGTGACGCGACCCGCCCGGCCCCCCGGTGGCGCAGAACCCCTCTTCGCACAACGTGCGCAGCATGGACATCACCGGGGTGATCCCGCTACCACCGCTGATCAGCAGCAGGTGCCCGGGCAGCTCGTCGGGCAGACCGAAGCCACCCTGCGCCTGGGACAGCCGGACCACTGCACCGGGGC
>JBOHHD010000098.1:0-2990 GCA_050700515.1 Pseudonocardiaceae bacterium | reverse complement strand
AGGAAAACCTCACCCAGGCCGTCATCCGGGTAGCAGTTCGCGGTGATATAGCCCTCGGCACCACCCACCGTGAACGATGTGGTGATACCGCTTCGGTTTTTGGGTAGTCGCCTGCGGACCGGCCGGTATTCCATCGGCGCCGGAGCGGCTTCGGCCGGTTTGTCACGTTTGGACACCGACAAAGGTTGACCAACTTTGCAGTTGTCCCGATAAATTGCGACTGCTTTCAAGCCCAGCTTCCAACCCTGGGTATAGATACCCTTGACGTCGGTGGCTGTGGCGGATTCCGGCATATTGATCGTCTTGCTCACCGCGCCGGACAGGAAGGGTTGCACCGCCGCGAGCATCCGCACGTGCCCCATCGGCGCGATCGCCCGCTCTCCCATCGCACAGTCGAACACCTCGTAATGCTCGGGACGCAATCCCGGCGCGTCGATGACATTGCCGTGCTCGGCGATGTACTCGACGATCGCCTCGATCTGTTCCGGCTGATAACCCAGCTTACGCAGGGCTACCGGAACCGTCCCATTGACGAATTGCATCGAACCGCCACCGACGAGTTTCTTGAAGGTGATCAATCCCAGGGCCGGTTCGATACCGGTGGTGTCGACGTCCATCGCCAGTCCCGAGGTTCCCGTGGGGGCCAGCAGCGTGGCCTGCGCGTTGCGCCAGCCATGACGTTCGCCGATCGCTATGCACTCCCGCCAAGCCTGCGCCGCAGCCTCCCACACAGGCGTATCCAGTTCGTCGACCTGCTGGGCGTCGGCATTGGCTGCGGCATGCTTACGCATGACCCGGCTGTGACCCTCGGCGTTACGGGCGTATCCATCATAGGGGCCCACCACTCCGGCCAGCTCCGCGGATCGCTTGTATGCCACGGCGGTCATCAGGCTGGTAACGGCACCGGCCAGGGCGCGACCGCCGGCGGAGTCATAGGCGTGTCCGGTGGCCATGAGCAGTGCGCCAAGGTTGGCATAGCCCATCCCGAGTTGCCGGTAGGCCCGGGTGGTCTCGCCGATCGCCTCGGTGGGGAAGTCGGCGAAGCAGATGGAAATGTCCATAGCGGTGATCACCAGCTCGGCGCATTTGGCGAAGGTGGCCGCATCGAAACGCTGGGTACCGTCCGGGGCCTCGCGCAGGAACTTCATCAGATTCAGCGAGGCGAGATTGCAGGAGGAGTTGTCCAGGTGAACGTACTCCGCACACGGATTGGAAGTGGTGATCCGTCCGGACTCCGGACAGGTGTGCCAGTCATTGATCGTGTCGTCGTACTGGATGCCCGGGTCGGCACATGCCCACGCCGCCTCACATATTCGGCGGAACAGTCCAGCCGCATCGACGGTTTGGATGATCTCGCCCGTCGTGCGTGCCCGCAGTCCGAACTCGGCATCGGCCTCAACGGCACGCATGAACTCATCGGAGACCCGAACCGAGTTGTTGGCATTCTGGTACTGGACAGAATAGATATCACTGCCGCCCAGGTCCATGTCATACCCGGCGTCACGCAGCACCCGAATCTTGGCTTCCTCCCGGACCTTGGTCTCGACGAACTCCTCGATATCGGGGTGGTCGATGTCCAGAATCACCATCTTCGCCGCGCGCCGGGTAGCTCCGCCGGACTTGATGGTCCCGGCCGAGGCATCCGCGCCGCGCATGAAGGACACCGGACCCGAGGCGTTGCCCCCGGAGGACAACAACTCCTTGGACGAGCGGATCTGGGACAGATTCACCCCGGCACCGGATCCCCCTTTGAAAATCAGTCCTTCCTCTTTGTACCAGTTCAGGATCGAGTTCATCGAATCGTTGACGGCCAGCAGAAAGCACGCCGAAACTTGCTGCGGCGCGACGGTACCCACGTTGAACCACACTGGCGAGTTGAAACTGAAGATCTGGTGTAGCAGAGTATGGATCATCTCATGCTCGAATATCTCCGCATCCTGATCGGCCGCAAAGTACCCGTTAGCCTTGCCGGCCCGGGTGTAGGTGAGCACCACCCGGTCGATGAGCTGCTTGAGGCTCCACTCCCGAACCGGGGTGCCCAACGCGCCGCGGAAATACTTGCTGGTCACGATCTGCACTGCGTTCGGCGACCAAAAGTCAGGGAACTCGACGCCCCGCTGCTCGAAGTTGACCGAGCCATCTCGCCAGTTGGTGAGTACGACGTCTTGCCGCGTCCAGGTGACCTCGTCGTAGGGGTGCACCCCGGGCTTGGTGTAGATCCGCTCAAGATGCAGCCCGGCGCCTGTTCCATAGCGGGTTGCTCGTGAGTTACTGACAGTCTCCGTCATACTTCCCTCATCCCTGGATGTGCTGTCACGGTATGCTCACCTCAGCGAATCAGCTTTCGAGCTTCGGCGCTGGTTCGCCGCGAATGGTTGGAGTTCCGAGAGAAATCTTGTTATGCGGGTGCGGGCGCCCGGTCCACGACCGGCGCGTCGTCCTGGCGATCAGATTTGTGTTCGGCGCGCAATCGCGCGATCTCGGCTTCGAAGTCACTCAGGGATTCAAAACCGCGATACACCGAGGCGAAACGAAGGTAAGCCACCTCGTCGAGCTCGCGGAGCGGTCCGAGGACGGCGAGCCCCACTTCGTGCGTGGGTAACTGAGCCCGGCCCAGGGCACGGACCGCCTCCTCCACCTGCTGACCCAACTGGGCCAGCGCGTCCTCGCTGACCGGCCGGCCCTGGCAGGCCCGACGCACCCCGGCGATGACCTTCTCTCGGCAGAACTGCTCAGTGACGCCGGAGCGCTTCAGGATCATCAGCATGGTGGTCTCGACGGTCGTGAACCGCTGGTTGCACTCCGGACACGAGCGACGCCGGCGAATGGCCGCGCCATCCTCGCTGGAGCGACTATCGATGACCCTGCTGTCCGGATGACGGCAGAACGGACAGTGCATGTCCGACTCCCTTCCGTGTGAATCCGCGCACGGACAATACGCCGGGTGGCAGCTGCACCCATCATCCAACCACTACTAAGAGGATAAATAC
>JBOHHD010000097.1:0-17202 GCA_050700515.1 Pseudonocardiaceae bacterium | reverse complement strand
AGGGCGAACAGCCCGCGCAGGGTCATCAACCGTTGTGCCTGGTCATCCACCAGCCGGGTGTACTCCTTGAAGATCTCGTAGCGGCCCGCCCGGGTGGAGTGCTGCAGCTTGAACACCGTTTCCGGGGAGAACACGTGCGCCTCGCCCTCCCGGCGCCACTGGTAGTCCCCGCCCACGGCGAGCTCCCGGTGCGGGGCGTGCACCCCGTCGGAGGGGAAGGCGCGGCGATGCCGCAGCGCGACCTCGGCGGCCAGCACGTCGAACCCGACCCCGCCCAGCCGCGAAGTAGTACCGGTGAAGCATGGGCCGATGACCTCGTCGCCGAGACCGATCGCCTCGAAGATCTGTGCGCCGGTGTAGGAGGCCACCGTGGACACGCCCATCTTGGACATCGTCTTGCGGACGCCCTTGCCCAGCGCCTTGATCAGGTTGCGGGTGGCCTGCTTGGCGTCGATGCCCTTCAGCACACCCCGGTCGGCGAGGTCCTCCACGGTGGCCATCGCCAGGTAGGGATTGACCGCCGCCGCGCCGTAGCCGATGAGCAGCGCGATGTGGTGCACCTCGCGGGCGTCCCCGGCCTCGACGATCAGGCCCACCTGGGTGCGGGTCTTCTCCCGCACCAGGTGGTGGTGTACCGCGCCGGTGAGCAGCAGCGACGGGATCGGTGCGTGGTCGGCGTCCACCCCCCGATCGGAGAGCACGATCAGCCGCGCGCCGTCCTCGACGGCTTCGGCGACCTCGACGCAGATCTCGTTGAGCCGGCGGACCATCGCCGCGCCGCCGCCGTGCACCTGGTAGACGCCCCGGACCGGGACGGCCTGGTACTCGGGCCGGTCGCCGTCATCGTTGACGTGCAGGATCTTGGCCAGCTCGTCGTTGTCCAGCACGGGGAACGGCAGCACGATCCGGCGACACGAGCCGGCGTCGGCGATGAGCAGGTTGGGCTGGGCACCGAGCTGAGCTTGCAGGGAGGTCACCAGCTCTTCCCGGATCGCGTCCAACGGTGGGTTGGTGACCTGGGCGAACAGCTGGGTGAAGTAGTCGAACAACTGCCGGGAGCTGCGGGAGAACGGGGCCAGTGGGGCGTCGTTGCCCATCGACCCGATCGGCTCCGCACCGGTGGTGGCCATCGGCGTCAGCAGCACCGCCAGCTCTTCCTGGGTGTAGCCCATCGCCTGCTGCCGGCGGACCAGCGACGCGTGGGTGAGCACCTCGCGCTCGCGCTCGGGCAGGTCCTGCAGCCGGGTCAGGCCGTGGGCGACCCAGTCGGCATAGGGATGCTCGGCGGCGAGCTGACCCTTGATCTCCTCGTCACCGACGATCCGGCCCGCGGCGGTGTCGGCGAGGAACATCCGCCCCGGTTCCAGCCGCCCCTTGCGCACCACCGTGGCCGGGTCGATGTCGAGCACCCCAACCTCGCTGGCCAGGACCACCAGGCCGTCCTCGGTGACCCAGTAGCGCGCCGGACGCAAGCCATTGCGGTCGAGTACCGCGCCGATCACGGTGCCATCGGTGAAAGCGATCAGCGCGGGGCCGTCCCACGGCTCCATGAGGGTGGAATGGAATTCGTAGAACGCCCTGCGGTCGGGGTCCATCTCCTGATGGTTCTCCCACGCCTCGGGAATCATCATCAACACCGCGTGCGGCATCGAGCGTCCGCCCAGGTGCAACAACTCGAGTACCTCATCGAAGCTGGCGGAGTCGCTGGCTCCCGGCGTGACGATCGGGTAGATCCGGTCCAGGTCGCCGGGGATCCGGTCGGTGGCGAGCCGGCTCTCCCGCGCCCGCATCCAGTTCCGGTTGCCGCGCAGGGTGTTGATCTCGCCGTTGTGCGCCACGAGACGGTACGGATGGGCCAGCGGCCAGGAGGGGAACGTATTGGTGGAGAAGCGTGAATGCACCAGGCCCAGCGAGCTGGTGACCCGGCGGTCGGAAAGGTCCGGATAGAAGCTGGTCAGCTGTTCCTCGGTGAGCATCCCCTTATAGACGATCGTCCGGGTGGACAGACTGGGGAAGTAGGTGTCGAGGTCGTGTTCGGCGCGTTTGCGCACGCAGTAAGCCCGGCGCTCCAGCTCCAGCCCGCTTTCCGAGGTGACCGAGCCCAGGAACACCTGCCGGAAGCGGGGCATCACGGAACGAGCCATCGGCCCGACGCCCTCGGGATTGGTGGGCAGTTCCCGCCAACCCAGCACCCGCATACCTTCCTCTTCCGCGATACCGGCGATGGCTGCCTCGGCCTCGGCGTCGCTGGGTCCACCGTCGCTGGACAGGAATACGGTGCCGACCGCGTATTCGCCGGCCTCGGGCAGTTCGAAGTCGACGACATCGCGGAAGAAGTCGTCCGGAACCTGGATCAGGATGCCTGCGCCATCCCCGGTGTCGGGTTCTCCACCACGGGCGCCCCGATGCTCGAGGTTGCGAAGCGCGGTGAGCGCCTTTTGCACAATGCCGTGATCGCGACGTCCGGCGAGATCGGCCACGAACGCGACACCGCAAGCGTCGTGCTCGTAAGCCGGGTCGTACAGACCCTCGGGTGCGCGGTAACCTGGCCAATGACTCGACCCGCTCACATGGTTGCGGGTTGATTGATGGCGGTTGGCAGCCACGGATACCTCCCGTCGTCTCGATTGCACTCGGTACACGCATCGGGACGACGTGCACCCATCTGCGGTTACCCGCAGTTTACCCCAGCGAGTTACCACATCGGCATGTCGCTTGCGCCACCAGCGGCCCCCAGTGATGGGGTGACCGCCGTGCGGAGGACTCCTCACAGGGATCTTGAGAACACCCACGCTGGTGCCTCACCGTGCATAATGCCTGCGAAGAGGGGACTTCGCACGGGCGCAGCTAACCCTCGATGATACGACCGAGCCCACCAGGTGCCTACCTTCTCCGGCTGTGGTGAACCCACAATTGGGCGATGTCCTCGGGTCTGTACCGTCGCCACCTCTCAGTACGCTGCGTGGCCACACCGTCCTGAGCCGGTCTCGCGAGACCGGCTCAGCGAAGCAGGCCCTCCTGAGAACCGGCGTTGAGGCGGCTACTTTTCGCTCAACCTGCTGAATGCGGCGAGGGCTTGCGCCAGTGGGGTCGCCACTGGCGGGAGCGGCGGGTGGGGGCCGGGTTGGCGGGCGAGGTGGCTGGATGGATGCGGATTGTGCTGTTGGCGGGCACCATCACCTGCAACTGATGGGCGCTGACCTGCCAGAACCTCCGTTCGGGGTCCCCCTTCCGCCAGCGGTCGGCCAGCGTGGCGGCTTCACCCCCCCGCGGCATCCAGCGGGTACTGCGACTGCGTACCGCCTCGGCAAGCGCTTGCCAGGCTTCGTCAGCTGTGCCGTGCACGGTGACTGTGGTGGCACTCCCGGTCTCCCCGATCAGCACTGTGTAGGCGCTGACGGCCTCGTAAGGCATGGGCCGAACTCCTTTGTTCCTGCGCTGGCGCAGCGAGGAGTGTCCCAATCACTCCGGGTGCTGGGCGCGGCACCCCCCGCCGCTCGGCGCGAGACAGCCTATCCGGCCGCGACCCGACAGGTGACGCTCGAACTGTCGTGTCACGGCGCGGAGGGGCACCTCAAGGGTGGCGTTGCGATGGGTGCTTGATTGAAGGGGGTCAGCGCTGCGATGTCGATCAGGGGGCAGGGGTCGGTTCTGGTGACGTTCCGCTTAACGGGATCGGGGGCGGGGGATTCGTTGGCGACGGGAACGGCGGCGACAGGTTCACGGGTAGGAAGCACGGTGCAGGGGGGAGCCGTAGCGGGGGCGGGTGGACCCGCGGCGGGGGGTGGTTGCGCTTCGCCGGAATTGGCGCCGAGCGTGTTCACTCCGATCACCCCGGCGGTCACCAGAGCGGTCAGGGCCGCGGCGGCCACGGCGGTTCGTCGGTGCCGCCACCATGGCGGTGGTGCCGGTGGCGGTGGTGCCGGTGACGGTGGTGCCAGTGGCTGGGGTGGCAGTGGCGGTGGTGCCAGGGGTCGCGATGGTGGCCCGGGCCGGGGAGGCAACTGCCCGGTGGGGCTGGTCAGGCTGGCGATGAGGCGGGTGAGGAGATCTCCGGCGGTGGCGGCATCGGGTCGGACCACGGGGTCGCGGTGCAGCAGTCGCAGCAGGAACGGTTCCAGTGGTCCGGCGTGGTGGGGAGGCCGGATGATGCCGCTGCGGACGGTGCGGAGCAGCCGGAGGGTGTTGTCATCCGTGCCGAAGGGGGGCTGTCCCTCGACCGCGTCATAGAGCGTCGAGCCCAACGAGAACACGTCCGAGGCGGGGCTGGACTCGCCGTTGGTAGCGACTTCGGGGGCGAGGTAAGCGGGGGTGCCGCTGATTCCGGTGTGGGTGAGGCGGGTGTCTCCGGCGAGATGAGAAATGCCGTAATCGGTGATTTTGACGGTGCCCTCGGCGGTGATGAGGACATTTCCGGGTTTGACGTCGCGGTGCTCGATCCCGAGGGCGTGTCCGGCCGCCAAGGCGTCGGCGACCTGGACGCCGATGCGGGCGACCTGGACCGCGTCGAGCCTGCCATGGGCGCGCAGGAGCTCGCTCAGACTGTGGGCGGGCAGGTATTCCATGACGAGCCAGATGCCGCCGTCGTCGACGAGGACGTCGTAGATCGAGACGACATGGGGGTGACCGCGGAGTTGGGCGGCGAGGCGGGCTTCGCGCAGGGCGCGGTCGCGGGTGAGCTGAGCCTGTTCGCTGTCCTGGGTGGCGAAGAAGACGTGTTTGAGTGCGACGATCTGGCGCAGTAGTCGGTCGGTGGCCTTCCAGACCACTCCCATTCCCCCTGCGCCGATCCGTTCATGCAGCTGGTATCTGTCGAAGACGACTGTCTCCGGGTTCATCAGGCCCCCTCGCGACATGTTCTGGTCAGATCAGAACAGTAATAATGCTGGTGAACTCCCCGGCCGGTGCTCAGTCGATCAGACGCAAGTCCGGCGGGACGAGGGTAGTGGACAGCAGAAGTTCGAACAACAGATTGTGGTTGAGCGCGTTTCCGACCGGTTCGCCCACCTCGGCGCGGGTCAGCCCGTGAACGTCGCGCTGGACCAGGCGGCTTCGGACCGTACTGACGATGTGCTCGGCTCGCTTGGCGGTCCAGCCCGCCAGCGGTTGCAGCTCGCTCAACTGTTCGGCCACCTGGCTCCACGACAACGGCTGAGGGTGGGCCTCATGACGCAGGTAACGCTGTCCCAGCACCACGAGGACCAGCCGTTCTCGTTCCGAGAGTTCCCAGGTTGCCGTGTCCTGGGTGCGCTCGTCGTGGCGGACGGTCGACGGCTTCGTCGGTAACCCGGCGACCCGCACTTCCAGTAGATGCTCTCGGCCCGGTTCGGTGCGGATGAACAGGGGGGTATAGGCGACCGGCAAGGGCTCCTCCTGACCGCTGAGCAGGAGCTGAGTGCCGGGGAAGCGGATGGGCACCGTGCCGAGGTTGCGTATTGTCCATCTGTTCCCGTCGCAGCGCAGCGATCCCTGCTGACGGCTGACCCGCAGGTCGTTCTCCCCTACACACACGTGCACCTCGGGTTCGTTGCGACCGAAGATCACCGTGAAGCGAGTGGTCGGGGGCACGCTGATGCCCCCGCGCTCACCGAGGGCGAACAAGGTGCCCTGTGATGCCGGTGGTAGCCCTCGGGCGAGGCTGCCGGTGCCGGCTGGTAGTAACTGGACGCCACTTGACTGCATCTCGGGTTCGCTCCCCGTTCACTATGGGGTTCACGGATGGGATCCGGAGGTGCTGACCGTCGGCAGCTCACCCGGGGAAGCCGTGGCGAGCAGATCACGCACCGCGCCAGCGGAGGGTCGGCAGGTCGGGTCGGGATGCAGCATCTGCATCAACAGGCCGGTCAAGGGCCCGGTCCGCCGCGGGACGATGACCACACCGGCCGCGGATGTCTGCAGCAGCGTCGCCCGGTCGCCATCCTCCGGGAACGGCCCGTGACCCTCCACCGCGCGGTAGAGCACGGCGCCCAGCGCGAAGACGTCGGCGGCCGGAGATGGCTCGTCCGTTCCGAAGGCGATCTCCGGGGCCACATGCACCGGTGTCCCCGCGCGCAGCGCGCGCCGGGATATCACGGTCGTCGCGAAGCCGTCCACCACCACCGTCCCGTCCTCGGTCAAGAACACCACACCGGAGTGGAGGTCGCGGTGCGGCACACCGGCGCCATGAGCAGCGGCCAACCCGTCGGCGATGTCGCGACCCCACCGCGCCGCCTGCTCCGGCTCCACCCGCCCACGTTCGGCCAGCGCCTCGGCGAGGGGGGTCACCGGCCCAGGTTCGGAGATCACCCATAGGTCGTCCGCATCGAGCACGACATCGATCAACCACACCGTATGGCGGTGTTTGCGACCTTCCATGGCCCGCACTTCGCGGGCGAGACGGTATCGAGCGGCAAGGATCTCCGACCCGGCCAAGCCGGGCATCGCCACCCGGGCAGCTGTGACAAGGCGACCGGACCACTCATCCCGAGCCCGCCACCGTACTCGCGGTGGAATTGCCGGCAGCTGCTCGATCAGCCGGTAATGATCCGAGATCAGCCGCTCCGTCACCATGGCCAGTTCCTACCGGCTCTGCTTCGGGACCCCTCCCGGATAGCTCACCTGGCCCCTGGCGCGATCTCAGGACGGGCTGGTGACTCGGGCCAGGAAGTAGATCACGCCGGTTCGGCGGTGCCGGATGAGCAGGAAAAACGGTCGGTCGACGGCCACCAGCAGCGGTTCGGCGGGGGGAGTGCTCAGGGCCCGCATCGCGACGACCACGGCGGTGGCCGCGGCGCCTTCCAGCCCCTGCTCGTCGATCCGCAGCACGGCTCGGTGCACCACCTCGTCCACCCAGACCGGTCGCAGCGGGCTCAGCCCGGTGAGATCGGCTCGATCCGGATGGAACAGCTCGCGGACGCCGAGAGCGGCCAGTGGCGTGCTCAATCGTGCGTGCCACTCCAGCCGCAGCCGGGGCAGCCGCAGCCGCAGCCGCCGGGTGGGAACCGGCGCCAGCGTGGTATCCGGGACAGCGGCGCTCAGGCCGGCCTCGGTGTCCCGCAACGATCCGTCCGGCAACATGATCACGGCCTCGACGCCGCCTCGGGCCGCCATGGTGACGACCTGCCAGCGGTCGGTGCGGGCGTAGCCCAGCTCGGCGACCACCTCCATGGTGGGGACCTCGGCCGATCCCGAGGGTGTGGTGAACCGGCGCGGACGGGTGCCGCGCCGGTCGAACGGGTGCATCCAGGCCGCCTTCAGATAGAGCGCGGAGACCAGCAGGGCGACGGTCCTCGGCCCGAGGACCCCCTCGCCGAGCAGCTCAGGGATCAACCCTCGGGTGGTCTCGGCGACGTCGGCGTTGATCTGGCGTCGGGCCTGGGATACGTCGGTGCCGAACTCCCGCAGCGCGCCGGAGGGCCAGCGCTTCAGCGCCGTGGCGAAGCCCTCGGCTATTTCCAGGTTCTCCCGCAGCCATGCGGTACTGGCCAGGTGCAGCTCCCGGTCACCGTCCGGGTCGAGGTCGGCGGCCAGGCCGAGCCGCCGGGCGAGGTCGTCGATCGACCCCTCAGGGGCGCCGGTGAGCACGGAGCGCAGCTCCTCGAGGGTCGAGCCGCGGGCCGCCGTCGCGCCCATGCCGAGGGCCACCAGCACCGAATACGGCGACCAGCAGGCGCCGACGTCGGGGTCCGGCGCGGCGGCGCGGTGCAGCTCGAACGCGAATTCGAGCAGGGAGTCGGTCGCTGTGCTCATTCCTCCACTCTGCCCTCTTCGTGCCGTCACGCCTTCGGGCCGCCGGCGACGTAGAGAACCTGGCCGGATACGAATCCGGCTTGTTCGCTCACGAAGAACGACACCGCTGCGGCGATGTCCTCGGGCTGCCCGACCCGGCCCACCGGGATCTGTGCCACGACGGCCTCTTGGAAGTCCTCGAAGCTCATACCGATCCGTTCCGCGGTCGCCCGGGTCATGTCGGTCACGATGAAGCCGGGGGCGACCGCGTTGACCGTCACGCCGAATTTGCCCAGTTCGATGGCGAGGGTCTTGGTGAAGCCCTGCAACCCCGCCTTGGCCGTCGCGTAGTTGGCCTGGCCCCGGTTGCCCAGGGCCCCGGTGCTGGACAGATTGACGATCCGGCCCCAGCCGGCCGCGGTCATATGGCCCTGTACCGCCCGGCTCATCAGGAACGACCCGCGCAGGTGCACCGCCAGCACGGAATCCCAGTCCTGCTCGGTCATCCGGAACAGCAGATTGTCCCGCGTGATGCCGGCGTTGTTCACCAGCACGGTCGGGGCACCGAGCTCGGCCGCCACCCGAGCCACCGCGTTCTCGACCTGCTCGGCATCGCTGACGTCCACCCCTACGGCCAGCGATCGGCTGCCTGCCGCCTCGATCTGCGCCACTGTCTGCTCGCAGGATGATTCATCCAGGTCGAGAACAGCGACGGCGAAGCCATCCCTACCGAGCCGGCTGGCCGTGGCGGCCCCGATACCTCGGGCGGCGCCGGTGACGATGGCGGTGCGCGGATCGGTAGAGACCACGGGATCCTCCAGCAGGCGAGTGCGCCCGGCCGGTCGGTTACCGGCCGGTAGTGCTCCCCAGCCTGCCCCATCAGTGCTCAGGTCGCGAGTACCTGAGGTGGTGGATACCGTCGCCGGTGGATCACCGCGCGGCGTGCCGCCCTGTGGAGCGAATCGGGGACGGCTCGGGGGACCACTCCACGGGACCGACCGGCAAGGGGTCGGGGGACCATGTCACGGGGCGCAGTGGAGGAAACTCAGCCGGTGGATCATCGTGTATGCGTTTTGCCTGCTCGGCGATCTGACGGGTCAGACACGGCCACGAGGCAGAGATACCCCCCTCGTCGCGGCAGGCATGACAGCGCCCGCCCTGGTCGGGGACATGCTCGGCGAGGACTCGCTGCCACACGTCCGGCATGCCCGACATGACCTGTGCCATGGCCACGAGTACGACCTCCTCGCCTGTCGCTCAACGATCGGGGCCAATGATGGCCCCCCTCGGTGGGTGGCGCAACGCTGGGGTCCTTCCGGCTCCGACCGCATCTGAAAGTTGCACATTCAATCTTCTGTCGGGCCGGGCGCACAAAGAGAACTTAAAGAGGTCCGGAGGGTTATCGCCTATGACACCAACGGTGGGTAGGGCCACCTGGGAAGATGATGGGTGAGCCTGCGCGAGGACATCGCCTGGCCGTGGTCTGAGTGCGGGTGTCGACGTGAACGCGAACTCGGTGCGCTCTCGACTGCCTCGGCTGTTGTCCTGGCTGGACGTCACCACCGGGCTGCTCGACGAGCCGGCCAACCCGGTGAGACCGGGAGGTCCAGAACCTGAAGCCCGTGCGGTGTCCGCGACCTGCGGCGGGCACGGAGACTGCGGCCCCATCGTGCCGCCGCCCTCGGCTCGACGCTGAAGGGAGCCGTGAGCCACCGTTGGGGGGTGGTCTGTCGTTGAGGGGGGGTGGTCTGTGCCGACCACCCCTCCCCCTCCCGAGCCAGCGGCGCCGCTAATAACCGCTCACAGCATTGTCGCCAGCGGCGACAATGCTGTTGCCGTTAGCCCCTGCCGCCGCCACCGCCGCCGGGGTAGCTGTAGCTGTAGCTGTAGTGGCCGTCTTCATAACCGTAGCTGTAGCCGTAGTAATGACCTTGGCCAGAGCCACCACCGCTGAATGAGGACAGGACGGTGCGGTCCGGCAGCAGCTCAACATGCTGCCCGTCGATCTCGGCGAAACTCAGTGCATCAGACATGAATCCTCCTCGTGGGCCCCCTGGGCCGCAAACGGATACAATGGAAGTTTTATTGATGTTGAATACATGTCCATGTGTCGGATGATCGACATGGCAACATGCATTCTTTGGATAACCCTACATGGCACTATCTATTTGCCAAGCCGACTTTTGGACTACTTAATCAGTGCTGAAAAATTACTGATACCCTGGAATCAGGTGCTTACCCCAAGCGTGCGATTGGGCGTGCCCAGGTGCCTCATGACCCGCACTCTCGCTGGTCAGGGCACTGTCAGGGGTATGTAAGTAGTGGACCGCCGCCTACGGCTCGACGAATATCCGGACGTGAGAGAGCTGCGCCGGACGGCGCGTGAACAGTGTGGAAAGGAGCCAGTGGGTTGCTACTTAGGTCTCGCCGGCTTTGACCATCAACCAAGGCCGCTGTGATCTGATTACGTAGCGGTGGCCAACGATGAACAGAGGGGTGACCTGAGGTGTCCCGAGCTGAGCTGCAATGCGGCGAGGATTTCCTCGATGTGGGTCGATATCAATGACTGAGCCGTGGCCAGGTCTCCAGCGTCCACGCCATCTCCCAGAAGGCGAGTTCGTAGCGGCTGCTGGTGAGGAACGCTTCCCGCATCCTGACCCGAGGAGCACCGGCCAGGTCCGCGCCGAGCCGGTCGGTCAGCTCCCGCAGCCGGTCGGCCAGCACGGTGAACTCGTCCGAGGCGTACATCCCGATCCAGCGCGCATAACGTTCGTCGTCGGGCGGTCCGTCCTGGGCGAGTCGATGCCCGATCTCGTTGAACCCCCACATGCAGGGCAACAGTGCCGCGACGAGCTCGGCGAAGTCGCCGGCCATGGCGGTACGCAGCAGGAAGTCGATGTAGCCGCGGGTAGTTGGGGCCATCTCTTCCCGCTCAAGATCCGCCACGGAGATGCCGAGATCCGCGGAATAGGAACGATGCAGATTCATCTCCTCGTGCAGGGTCTCGTGCACGAGATCCGCGAACCACCTCATGGTGTGCAGGTCGGGAGCGCGCGCGGCGGCCAACGCCAGCAGACGGGAGTATTCGATCAGGAACAGATAGTCCTGCCGAACCCAGAAGCGGAACCGCTCCAGATCGAGCGTGCCATTCCCGATCCCGCACACGAATGGATGGCGGTGCACAGCGTCCCAGATGTCTGCTGCGGCGTCCCGGAGGTCTGCGCTGAGTCCGCTCATCAGAGTCCTTCCGTGAGCGCGTTCCAGAAGGACAGTTCGTATGCTTGCAAGAGACGGGTCGCCCGGCGAGCGAGGACGGGCGAGTCGCCTGCGGCGAGTCCCTCCTCCAGGACAGCCAACGCGCGGGGTTCGAAGTCCTCGGGCGTAGTGGCGAAGAGGTCGAAGAACGCGGTCGCCTCGCCGTCAGCCCCGTAGGCATCCCGCAGCGCAGCTGCGACCTGCCCGCAGTTCTCGCCCCAGGCGGCCAGGTTGGCGAGGAAGGCCAGGACGACCTCGGCCCGCGAGCCGTTGAGCGCCAGCCAGGCGACGTATGAGGGATAGGCCTGCGCACCGGGATGTGGCTCATGGGCTTGTAGCGCGTCTTCGGTCAGCCCCAGCCAGCCGGCCAGACTCCGGAGTTTGTCCAGCGCCAGCCCCTCACTATCGGCCATGTTCAGGAAGAAGGTGCCGGTTTGCCCTGCCGGGAAACGGGCTGCCAGTTGGGCGAAGCTCCGGCGGTCACTGGACACGATCGTGTACTGCTCCCCGGCCAGGGCGCGCAGCCGCTCGTCGGGCACATCCCGGGCCCGCAGGTGGTCCAGGAAACGATGCGAGCGGATCGCCTCCGCGGTCTCCGCCAGCTCGCGCCGGGTCTGCGCCACCAACTCACCGGCGGTGCCACCCGCTCGGTCCGTCATGTCAACTCCTCTCGGCGATCGGCCCCTGCTCCGGCCGTCCACGAGCCGATCGTGTCAGACGCCGATCTTTGCCGCGCCGCGCCGCGTCGTCACGCGTCGCCGTAGAGACGATCGAGGCTGAATACCCACGACTGCACCGGCACGCTCGGCTGTAGGTCTTCGTGAGCTCAGCGGTAAGATGAGTCGCGAGTGACAATGAGGGTACCGATCGCTGTCGATACCGCTCGTTGAAGAACGGCGCCCTTGCGAATGGCGTGACTGAATTTCCCGTTGAAGAAGACCAGGGCGCGTTCTCCTGTGGTGCCGATCTCTTTCACGTACGGCTGAACCATGGCTTCTGCACCCTCGCCATGCAGCATTCTTACGTGCTCCAAGGCCTCGGCTCGTTCAGCGGGACGATAGCGTCCTGCGTTTCGTGCTCCTGCGGACAAGGTCGGTTTGACCACGATGTCTCCTTAGCCTCCCCCCACCTCCCTGAAGCACGAATGGTATCGAGCAAGATGGGCATATCGGCATCGTCGTCGCCTGCAATCCTCGAGGTGGCGATTGCCACCCGATACACAGAACCCATTCCGTCCTCAACCGGTGCGACGGGCCGCCTGTCTGGCCAGGTTCATGGTCGAGACATGAGACGGATAGGTCCGACTAAGTCGGACCTATCCGTCTAGGCGGACCGGCTGGCCTACTTGTCCGGGCCGTTGTCGTCGCCGTTGGCGAAGACCCGGCTGCCGGAGAAGTCCTCGGGGGTCAGCGTGATGAGTTCTTCCTTGCTGACCGCTTCGGTGGCCGCCATCATCCGGTTAGCGTGGCGCAGCCGGGCCCGCTCGATCGCGTTGCGGACGCTGCGAGCGTTGGCGAACCGCTCTTGGGTGCGGCGACGCTCCAGGTACTGACTGAAGGTCTGCCGAGCTTCGGGGGTGAATACATAACCCTCCGTTTTGATCATGAGCTCCCCGATGGCCTCCAATTCCTCCTGGGTGTAGTCAGGGAAGTCGATGTGGTGGGCGATCCGGGAACCCATTCCCGGGTTGGATTGGAAGAACCAATCCATTCGATCCTTGTAGCCGGCGAGGATCACCACGAGGTCTTCGCGGTGGTTCTCCATCATCTGCAAGAGGATCTCGATGGCCTCCTGCCCGTAATCCCGCTCGTTGTCCGACCGGTACAGGTAGTAAGCCTCGTCGATGAACAGCACACCGCCCATCGCGCGCTTGAGCACCTCCTGTGTCTTGGGTGCGGTGTGCCCGACGTACTGGCCGACCAGGTCGTCCCGGGTCACCGGGACCAGGTGCCCTCGGCGCAGGTAGCCCAGCCGGTGCAGCACTTCGGCCATCCGCAGCGCCACGGTGGTCTTGCCGGTGCCCGGACTGCCGGTGAAACTCATGTGCAGATTCGGCCGGGACGTGGAGAGGCCGAACCTGCTCCGAGCCCGGTCGACCAGCAGCAGCGCCGCGATCTCCCGGATTCTGGTCTTGATCGGATCGAGGCCCACCAGGTCGGTGTCCAGGGCGTCGAAGACATCATCGATACCCGTCGCCGCCCGCTCCTTCGCGAGATCTACCCGGGCGTCCGGTGGCAGCGTCTCCGGCTCGGCGGCGTTGTCGTCGGCGTTCGGGGACATGCCCCGCCCGGCCGGATTGCGGTCGGGCGGGGACATGCCGAATCCGACGCGAGCGGGTGCCGCGGTGCCGGATGGCGGGTTGCTCCTGTTCATTGGTGTCCGTTGTACCGACTGCCGTGCGGCTTGTCAGCGGCGTAGGGATGCAGGGTGTAGCGGATGGTCCGGTCGTGCCACTCCTGGCGCTCCAGCCGGAAGCCGGGCTCCTCGGAGGGCCGCTGCACGATGTAGGACAGCGCGATCGTTTGCTTGCCGAGGTTCGCGTTGTAGGCGTTGATCCGAATGTAGTGCTCCGGCTTGGCCTTGCGGCACGCGTTGACCTCGCTGAGCACCCCGGCGGCGTCGGTGAGGTCGAACATCGGCAGCCCCCACATCTCCCAGTAGGTGTTGCGGGGATGCGGGTCGTCGGTGAACTCGACCGAACACGGCCAGCTGTTGTCCAGCGAGTACTGGATCTGCGCGGTGATCTCGGCGTCGGTCAGGTCGGGCAGGAAGGAGAACGTTCCCTGGGTGATACGCATCGTCGGCTCCCAATTAGATTGACGTCGGGGTCGCGACCACGTCAGGCACGTCGGTCGACTCGTAGTTGAAGCTGATGTCGCCCCAGGTGGCCAGCGCGACGTCCAGCTCGCGGCTGTGCTTGCAGGCCGCCTTCAGGATGTCCTGGGCCTCCTTGCGGTAGTCCCGGCCCTCGTTGCGCGCCTTGATGATCGACTCCAGGGCGACCCGGTTGGCGGTGGCACCCGCGGCGATACCCATCGGGTGGCCGATCGTGCCACCACCGAACTGCAGCACCACATCCTCGCCGAGATAATGCAATAGATCACCCATCTGCCCGGCGTGGATCCCGCCCGAAGCCACCGGCATGACACCCGGCATCGAGCCCCAGTCCTGATCGAAGTACAAGCCCTTGACGGGGTTCGCCGTGAGCTTGCCCAGCCGCAGCGTGTCGTAGTAGCCCGCGATCGCGTTCGGATCGCCTTCCAACTTGCCGACCACCGTGCCGGAGTGGATGTGGTCCACGCCGGCCAGCCGCATCCACTTGGCCAGCACCCGGAAGTTCACCCCATGGTTCTTCTGCCGGGCGTAGGTGGCGTACCCGGCCCGGTGCAGGTGCAGGATGCACCCGTTGGCCCGGGCCCACTTCGCCATCGACTGGATCGCGGTGAAGCCGATGGTCAGGTCGATCATGATGATGACGGTGCCGAGCTCCTTGGCGAACGCGGCGCGCTCGTACATGTCCTCCATGGTCGCCGCGGTGACGTTGAGGTAGTGGCCCTTGACCTCACCGGTGGACTGGGCGGCGCGGTTCACCCCCTCCATGGAGTAGAGGTACCGATCGCGCCAGCGCATGAACGGCTGGGAGTTGATGTTCTCGTCGTCCTTGGTGAAGTCCAGCCCGCCGCGCAGCGCCTCGTACACCACGCGGCCGTAGTTACGGGCGGACAGGCCCAGCTTGGGTTTGGTGGTGGCGCCCAGGATCGGTCGGCCGAACTTGTCCAGGTACTCGCGCTCCATGATGATCCCGTGCGCCGGACCCTGGAAGGTCTTGACGTAGTGCAGCGGGATGCGCATGTCCTCCAGGCGCAGTGCCTTGAGCGCTTTGAACCCGAAGACGTTGCCGATGATCGAGGAGGTGAGGTTGGCGATGGACCCCTCTTCGAACAGGTCGATGTCGTAGGCGATGTAGGCGATGTACTGGTCGCTGTTGGGCACAGCGTCCACCCGGTAGCACTTGGCCTGGTAGGTCTTGTAGTCGGTGAGCCGGTCGGTCCACACCACCGTCCAGGTCGCGGTCGACGACTCCCCGGCCACCGCGGCGCCGGCCTCCTCCGGGGGCACTCCGGGCTGCGGGGTGAGCCGGAACGCGGCCAGGACGTCGGTGTCCTTTGGCTGGTAGTCAGGTTCCCAGTAGCCCATCTCAGCGTACGGGATCACCCCCGCTGACCAGCGGTCCGACTTCTTCTCCGATGCGGGAATGTCGAGTTCGGTCACGCCCATCTCCTTTCGGTCACTGTCGAGCGTGGCGAGAAACTGTCATCCTGTCCATCGAGTCTTCCCAGATAATTCTGAACCGATCGCTCAGGAGTCGCGATGGCCCAGAGATCACGATGATGCAGAGGTCACGATGACGCAGTCCCGCTTGCGCACGCTGGTCGCCCTCGCCGCCACCGGCTCGGTCCGCGCCGCGGCGGCCCGGTTGACCGTAACCGAATCCGCCGTCTCGGCCTCGATCGCCGCGCTGGCCCGCGAGCTGGGTTTCCCCCTGGTGGAGCCGGCCGGTCGGGGACTGCGGCTGACGCCGTCGGGCACGGTGTACGCCCACTACGCCCGCCGCGTGCTGGGGCTGCTCGACGAGGGCGCCGCGGCTGCCGCCGGGGAGCTCGACCCGCAGCGGGGCCGGTTGCGCCTGGCCGCGGTCACTACCGCCGGGGAGCACCTGCTGCCCACCTTGTTGGCCGGGTTCCGCCGCCGGCATCCGAAAGTGGCGCTGGTGCTGGAGGTGGCGCCCAGCGCTCAGGTCTGGGGCCAGCTCACCGCCCATGAGGCCGATCTGGTCATCGCCGGCCGGCCCCCGGCGGGGATCGAGGCCCACGTGGTGGCCACCAAGCCCAACGAGCTCGTGGTGGCGGCCGCGCCCGCCGTCGCCGCGACGTTCGACTGGGGCACGACCCCATGGCTGCTACGGGAGCAGGGCTCGGGTATCCGCGCCACGGTCGAGGCCTACCTGCGGGCTCAGGACGTCGCACCGCCCCGGCTGGTGCTCGGCTCCAACGGTGCGGTGGTGGCCGGTGCGGTGGCCGAGCTCGGTGCCGCGCTGGTTTCCCGGGACGCCATCACCGACCTGCTGGCCGACGGGCGGCTGGTCGAGGTGCCCACCCCGGGTACCCCGATGCGGCGACCGTGGCATGCGGTGGCTGGCGCGTACTCCGGTGCGGCCACCCAGCTGTTCGTCCAGCACCTGCGGGCGGCCGGATGGCAGCCCCAAGCCGGGGCGCCCGCCGGCTGACCCGACCGGTGAGGTTGCCCCCCGCCGGCCGACTCGACCGGTGGAGTTGCCCCCCGCCGGCTCCACCCACGGGGGGAGGTCGGGAAAAGTGATCTCGGCCTAGGATCGGCTCCGACGGCGTGGACCGGCCCGCCGCACGGGACGGAGGGGTGCTATGACCGAGGCGCTGCACGAGACCGCTCGGACGATGGTGAGCCGACCGCGCGGCATTCTTGCGGCCGACGAGAGCATCGGCACCATGTCCTCCCGGCTGGAGAAGGTAGGGGTGCCCGCTACCGCTGAGAACCGGCGCGCCTACCGTCAGATGCTCATGACCACTCCGAACCTGCACAGTGGGGTCAGTGGGGTGATCCTCTCAGACGAGACCTTCAACCAGCAGCTCGATGACGGGCGAGGTTTCCCCGAGGCTGTGACCGCGCTGGGCATCCTGCCCGGAATCAAGGTCGACACCGGCGCGAAGCCGCTGGCCGGCGCTCCCGGTGAGACGGTGACCGAGGGGCTCGACGGCCTGCGCGACCGGCTGGCCACCTACGCCGCCGGTGGAGCCCGCTTCGCGAAGTGGCGCGCCGTGATCAAGATCGGGGACGGCCTGCCGACCGTCCGCGCGCTGCGGGCCAATATGCACGCCTTGGCCCGCTACGCCGCGCTGTGCCAGGAGGCGGGCATCGTGCCCATCGTCGAGCCCGAGGTGTTGATGGACGGCGAGCACACCATCGCCCGTTGCGCCGAGGTCACCACCACGGGGCTGCAGCAGCTGATGGCAGACCTGGACGAGGCGGGAGTGGACCTCGCCGGTACCGTGCTCAAGCCGAACATGGTCGTGCCGGGCACCACGTCGGGCCAGCACGCCAGCCCCGAGGAGGTCGCCGAGCAGACCGTGGCCACGCTGCTGGCGGTGCTGCCCGAGACGCTGGCCGGCGTCGCGTTCCTGTCCGGTGGTCAGTCGCCGGAGG
>JBOHHD010000096.1:0-2535 GCA_050700515.1 Pseudonocardiaceae bacterium | reverse complement strand
GCGGCTGTGCTGTGCTGGCCGGTGATCCACCCTACGAGACCAGCGGTCTGGGCTGTCGTCGGTGGCAGGGTGATCGAGTCGAGCTTCGCCCGGCCCACCTGGAAGCTCCCGTCGAACATCAGTGTTTCCGCCACACTGGACCCGGCCACCGCCAGAGTGGTGACCTCATCGCGTTCCCGGGCCAGACGTTGGGTCAGGTAGGCAACCCAGCGAACCAGGTCAGTGGGCGCGCCCGCGTGGGTCAGCCATAGCCGGGTGACCTGGGCGTGCAGGTACACGGCCAGGTCGAGTAGTTCGCCGTGGTCGGTGCCGGTGGCCAGGGTGGTGTGCAGGTTGCGGATCAGCCCGGGCAGGTCGGTGGCGACTTCGGCGAATCGGCAGGCCCGCCGCTGGGCCTGGATCCGGGCCACCTGATCGCGCAGCACAGCCAGGGGCAGCACCAGCCCGTCCAGTTGCTCGTTCTCGATCGCGTCCAGTGTCAGCCGTATGGCTTGGGTGGTGGCATCGATGTGTCCGTTGGTCGGTGCGGGGACCGGCAGCCTGGTCAGCTCGCTCGGGGCAATCTGCAGCGCGCCCGCCAGCGCGACGATCTCCGACAGAGTCGGGGCATGCTCGCCGTGCTCGATGCGCCACAGCGTCGTGGTGCTCATCCCGGCCAGCCCGGCGATCACCCGCAGCGGCTTGTCCCGATTCTCCCGGATCCGCCGCACCCGCCAGCCCATCGTGCGGGCTTCGTCGTCGACCTCCACCACGCCACCACTCATTCACCGACGTTACGGACCCGCACCGAGACCCCAGGGCGGAACACTCCGATGTAGGGATGCAGGCGTCAGGCTACGTGCCGGTCCATCTGTCCGACATGCTCGCCGCCGAATGCGGGCCGAGCAGTGGGTGATGCACCGGGGTGCGGCGCGGACTGCGTACGCGCTCGCCGCCGCACGGTGGCCGGGTGTACCAGGCGATACCGTCCCGCGGCGCCCACCTCGCGTCCGCACAAGGTTGCGGTGAGTCATCCGAAACAGCGGAGAAAGGTCGCCGTCCCTGCGGGTGAACCGAAGGTTGCCCACCCCGAAACCGGATCGTTCCATTTATCGACCAACGCGTCGGCGACGCGTTGGTCAGCGGATGCGGACGTCAGCAGTTGCCTCACGTGCGGCGGCAAGGGCTGCAAGGATATGTTCGACCATTCGGTGACGGGGCGGGCGATTCCCCACATCCGTTCCTCGACCGAGTGGCAAAAATTCTCGTCGAAACGCTTGGCATTCACGATCGCCTCGGCGAGCGCGAACGCGCAGTTCGAGCCCAGGTTGCCGCCTTGACCGAGGATCGGGTCGTTCAGAACCCACGCGTCGCCCATCGCAATGACGTAGCGGTCTTCGCCCAGCGCGGCCCAGCTCCGGCGCACGACCGGGGTGATTGCTCCTTGCAGCAGGTCGATCGGCCGGGCCAGGCTGAACGAGCGGTCGTCGACCTGTTCCCGGGTCCGGGGAGCATAACGGGCAAGCAGATCCAGAACGCTACGTTCGAACCCTGGTGGGTCCGCTTCGTAGGACAGGTGGGCCAGCATCTCCATCGGGCCGCCCGGCACGGCTTCAAAATTTATGCCGGTGATCCGTCCCGCAAGCGAGTGGAACGGGAAGTGAAAGATCTCTCCTACACCGGGGATCAGATGGATGTCCACTCCCAGCGGTTCTGGATAGGCCATGCCGAGAAACAATCCCACACACAACTGTCGCTGCGGTGCGGTATACGGCGAGCGACCGGGGTCACGCTCGAACAGGTTCGCCATCGAGTGCCCGCCGACGGCGACCACCATGAGATCGTGGGCACCGGAGAGGCTCGTCACACCTTGCGCATCCACCGGACGCAGGATGACCCGGCCGCCACGGCGCTGATACTCCTCCACAAGTCGGGGCAGGTAGAGGCGGAAGTCGACAGCGCTGGCGGGTTGGGACAGCGCCCCACACAAGGACTCGCCCGGCTCGTCATGGCGCGTGATGCGTGTGCAGAACAGCCTGAGGTCAGGGAAATCCCAAGAGTTCACGTTCAGTGTGCGTTCTCGCGAACAGGTCTGCTCGAATCGGACGACGAGATTCAGCAGCCGGCTCGTCCCCCATTCCTCAGGCCCTTTCTCGGCGTAGAGAGTCGTGTCCACGCCCAGCTGTTGCAGGCGCAGCGCAAGATGCAACCCCGAGATGCCCGCACCGACAATGCCAATATTGACCATGGTGCCATCCCCTCGTCGTGCCATCTCGATCATCACGACCTGATCCCCATCATCACGACCGAGAAATGTATACGTCCACATACTCTCCGCATCATGCGGAGTCCGTTGCTCCACTACCCACCTTAAGGTCGCGGTTCAGAATTGGACAGCGCCCGCCGGGCTGGACATCCAGGTCTCACATATGTCCAGGAGGCCTGACGGCTGGTGGGTACCTCGTATCGTGGGTACCGGCCCACGAAGTAGATCTTGGTTCTGGGTTACTTGACCGGGTTGACGCAGTGGGAGCATGAGTACGGCTGCGCTACTGT
>JBOHHD010000095.1:0-4089 GCA_050700515.1 Pseudonocardiaceae bacterium | reverse complement strand
CGGCCAGGAACGGTGACCGGCTGGTCTGCCGGGCGGTGCCGTGGCGGATTCGTTCGGCGGCGGAACTGAGATAGAGGTGCCGTTGCGCCCGAGTCATGCCGACGAACAGCAGCCGGCGCTCCTCGCGGACCTCCTCCTCGTCGGCATCGTCAGGTGCCGTGCCCGGCCAGCGCAAGGGGAGCAGCCCGTCCTCACAACCCACGACGAACACCACCGGAAACTCCAGCCCCTTGGCGGCGTGCAGGGTCAGCAGCGAGATCCGGTCCGCTCGGGGATCCCAGGTATCCACTTCAACGCCCAAGGACAGCTCGGTGCGAAACCGCTCCAGGTCATCGCCGCATCGGTCGGCCAGTGGCTTGAGCAGATCGACAGCGGTATGGATCTCCGTGGCGGTGTCTTCCCGTTCGGTGACCGGGACCCGGCTCAGGACAGCGTGGGCGACCTGTCCCAGCCGTTCCAGGATCGCCGTCCCCTCCGTGCCGCCGACCGGTGCGTACGCCAGTTCGCCGAGGATCTGCTCCACTCCTGGCCGCTCGGCCAGCCGGTCGTGCGAGCGTTTCTGAAAAGGCAGGCCCGCCCTGGTCAGCGCATCCATCACGGCGTGTGCCTGGCGGTCGGTCCGGTACAGCACGGCGAAGTCGGAGAAGCCCAATCCTCCAGCGCCGTCGGAGTTGACCCGTCCGCTGTCGAGTGCGTGAAACGACACCCCGCCCAGCAACTGCTCGATCGTGCGCGCGACGAATGACGCCTCGGCCTGCTCGGTGAGCGCCTGGTGCATCCCGACCAGGGAGTCTGTGTGCGCACCCATCGGCCGCAGGACACGATCCGGAACCAGGGTCGTCGGCGAGATCACCCGCAGGGCCGCGCTCAGGATCTTCGCGCCCGACCGGTAATTGCGGGTCAGCGCTACCGTATGTGCGCCCGGGAAATCCTGCCGGAAACGGAGGAAGAACCCGACGTCGGCGCCGCGGAACCGGTAGATCGCCTGGTCCGGATCACCGATCGCGGTGAGATTGCCCTGCGGGCCCGCCAGTCGGCTCAGCAACCGGTACTGTTGCTCGTCGACATCCTGGTACTCATCGACCGAGATCCACCGGTACCGGTCGCGATAGACGGCAGCCAGGTCCGGGTCGGACTCCAGAAGGGTGACCGGCAGCGCGACGAGATCATCGAAGTCGACCAGATCCCGATGACGCAGCGCCTTGGTATACCGATCCGCGACATCAGCGAATTCCCCTTCCGACCCGCCGGCTCGGCGCTGCCGGGAGAGGTCGGTGAGCAGGCGCCGGGCTTTGTTCTCGTCGCCGGTCAGTTCGATCGCGATGGCCCTCTGCTGGGCCTGATCAGCGATACCGAAGTGCGGGCTCAGCCCCAGCCTCGCATGCTGCTCCCGCAGGATGCGCACGCCGAGGGAATGGAAGGTGGCAATGGTCAGCCCGGGCGCCTGCTCGGGCGTCAGTACGGCGAGGCGGGCCGCCATTTCCTCGGCTGCGCGGCGGGTGAAGGTGATCGCCAGGCAGTGCTGGGGTGCCACCCCCTGCGCCGTCACCAGGTGCGCGATGCGATGGGTGAGCGTACGGGTCTTGCCGGTTCCCGGACCGGCGATGATCAGCAGTGGTCCTTCGGTGATCTCCGCGGCGGTTCGTTGCTCGGGATCGAGCCCGTCGAGCAGCGACTCCGTGACGCGCGCCGGCAGCTGTCGTGGCAGCGCGGTCTCGACGGGCAGCGCCGGCTCCGGCCGGACCGGGACCGCGCGTTTCGACGGGGCCGAGGGGGGCTCGCTCCTGCCGAACAGCGCGTCGTCGAAGAGTGCCGGTGCGGTGACCGCGCTGATCCGCTTCAGCTCGCCGGGTTCGAAGAGTCTGATCACGCCGTACTCACCGTCGTATCCGGCCTCGCGGAGCACCGCACCGCGGCGCAACCGGGCAACCGCCTCCGCAAGCAGAGGTGAATGGGCCTCGATGTCGTCGAACGGCACGTCCTGCAGGATCATCAGCTCGGGTCCCAGTGCGGCGGTGAGCTTGTCGATCTGCCCGAGCACCTTCTTGCTCTTCGGTCCGGTACCGAGGATTTCACTCATGATCTCCGGTAGGGGAACGAGATTGCGGAAGCCGGCGGCGCCTGCGGGTCGGATACCTTCGGGCCGGTCGGCCAGTTCCTCGACCCGGCTCAGCACGCCGACCGTGAGCGGCTTGCCGCATTCGGGACAGATCCCGCCGTGCCGGCGGGTCTGCGGCGGTTCCATCCGGATACCGCATTTGCGATGCCCGTCGACGTGGTATTTGCCTTCCTCGGGGAAGAATTCGATCGATCCCGCGTGCCCCGTGCCGGTTTCCAGCGCCCGCCGGATCGCGAAGTAATCGAGGTCGGTATCGAAGACCGTGGCCTCGCGACCGAGCATCGGGGGCGAATGCGCATCGGAGTTGCTCACCAGCCGATAGCGGTCAAGACCGGAGATCCGCCAGTTCATGTCCGGGTCGCTGGACAATCCGGTTTCCAAGGCGAAGATGTGGTCGGCGAGGTCGCCATAGCAGTCCTCGATCGCATCGAACCCGGACTTCGAGCCCAGCACGGCGAACCACGGGGTCCAGACATGCGCCGGCACCAGATAGGCGCCCTCGCCGCATTCCAGGGTGATCTCCAGCAGGTCCCGGGAGTCCAGACCGAGGATGGGGCGCCCGTCCGAACCCAGGTTGCCGATCCGGCCGAGCCTGCGGTTGAACTCCGCAGCCGCGTTGAAATCGGGCACGTACACCAGGTGGTGGATCTTCCGGGTGAGCTCACCGCGCTTGTAGATCGTGGAGATCTCCACGGACAGCATGAACCGCACCTCACCGGCGGCCACGCTGGGTGGCAACCTGCGGGTGATGTCCCGGTCCAGCTCCGCACGCAGCCGGAACAACCCCGGCTCAGCCGGTACGAGGTTCTCCCGCAGGTGATCGAACCAGGCGGGGTGGGTGAAGTCGCCGGTACCCACCAGCGTGATGCCCTTGCGCCGCGCCCACCAGGTCAGATGCTCAAGATCGCAATCCTTGCTGCAGGCCCGGGAGTACTTCGAGTGAATGTGCAGGTCAGCATGGAAACGCACCCGCGGCATCCTGCCACAGCCACACCACCGAAGGATCGCCGGTGCGCCTTCTAGCTGTGGTACTCCCCGCCGGCAGTGGGCGCGGGCGAGACCACCGCAGTCGCCGCTGACCCGAGCTGCGCGTGGCCGCCGTGCTCTCCTACGAGTAGATAGGCCAAGAAGTACACCACCACCACACACACGGCGCCCACCACAGCCGCCAGGACCCGAACACCACCGCTACTCATGCGTCTCCTTTCGGCATTACCCGATCGGTTGGGGATCACGTGAACGCGGTCCTGGTCAGTGCCTGAGCACCTGCTTGCGTCGCTCGATCAGCCGCCAGATCATCGGTGTGAAGATGAGCTGCATCGCGAGGTCCATCTTGCCACCGGGGCAGACGATGGTGTTGGCGCGAGACATGAACGAGTCGTGCAGCATCGAGAGGAGGTACGAGAAATCGATACCCTGCGGATCGGCAAACCGAATGATGAGCATCGACTCATCCGCCGTCGGTACGGTCCGGGCGATGAAGGGATTGGAGGTGTCAACGATGGGCACGCGTTGAAAGTTGACGTGCGTGCGGGAGAACTGCGGGCAGATGTAGTTCACGTAGTCGGGCATGCGACCCAGAATCGTTTCGGTCACCGCTTCGGTGGAGTAACCCCGAGTCGACTTATCGCGATGCAGCTTCTGGATCCACTCCAGATTGATCACCGGGACGACGCCGATCAGGAGATCCACGTGCTGGGCGACGTCCACCTTGCCGGTCGCCACGGCTCCGTGCAGCCCCTCGTAGAACAGCAGATCCGTGTCGGCGGGTAGTTCCTCCCAGGGCGTGAACGTCCCGGAGGGCTGTCCGTAGGGGGCCGCCTCCTCCTCATCGTGCAGGTACTTGCGCACCTGGCCACGGCCGTTCTCGCCGTACTGTCGAAACAGCTCTTCAAGTTCCTCGAACAGGTTCGCCTCCGGTCCGAAGTGGCTGAGGCTGTGATCACCCCGCTCGAGCGCCTCGGCTACCT
>JBOHHD010000094.1:0-5349 GCA_050700515.1 Pseudonocardiaceae bacterium | reverse complement strand
GCGGGATCAGTCATAGCGGATCCTTGGATCGAGAACGGCATAGAGCACGTCGACCAGCAGGTTCATCAGCAGGTAGACGAGCACGAGCAGGGTGACGACGCCGACCACCGTCGCGCCCTCCTTGGTGCCGATCGCGCGGAAGACCAGCCCACCGATGCCCCGGATGTTGAAGATCCCCTCGGTCACGATGGCGCCGCCCATCAACGCCCCCAGGTCGGTACCCAGGAAGGTGACGACCGGAATGGCCGAGTTGCGCAGCACGTGGACCCCGGCCACCCGGCTCGGGGTGAGTCCTTAGGCCACCGCCGTGCGCACGTAGTCGGAGCGCTTGTTCTCCGCGATGGAGCTGCGGGTCAGCCGGGCGACGTAGGCCATGGACAGGCTGCCCAGCACGAACCCGGGAACGATGAGCTCGCTCAGCCGGGCCTCCGCGGAAACCGTGGGCGCGATGATGCCCCAGCGCAGGCCGAGCAGGAACTGCAGCACGAATCCGGTGACGAAGACCGGGATGGAGATCAGGAACAGGGTCGAGACCAGCACCAGGTTGTCCAGGAAACCGCGGTTGCGCAGGCCGGTCAGGATTCCGGCGATTCCGCCGATCACCATCTCGATGAGCAACGCCACCAACGCCAGCCGGAGGGTCACCGGATACGCATTCGCGATGAGCACGCTGACCTCGATACCGGAGAAGGTCTCCCCGAAGTCCCCCTGCAGCAGGCGGAGCAAATAACTGCCGTACTGCACGAGCAGTGGTTCGTCCAGGTTGAACTTCTCCCGCATCGCGGTGATGTAGGAGTCCGGGCAGGGCCGATCCCCGCACTGGCCCGCGAACGGGTCACCGGGGATCGTCCAGACCAGTACGTAGATCAGAAATGTGGTGCCGAGGAACACGGGGATGAGTTGGAGCAGCCGGCGCAGCACGTAGCGCCCCACCAGATCACCTCCTCCCCTCGGACAATTCTGGCCGGTCCCGGTGGGATCAGCCGACCTCGACCGACTCGAGGTCGAGCCGGCGGAACGGCGTGGTCTGCGTGTTGCGCAACCGCTCCGACCAGCCGGACACATTCTCGTAGAAGAACACCGGGATGGAGGGCATGTCCTGGATGATCATCCGTTCTGCCTCCTGGTACAGCGCGGCCGCTTCATCCTCGGAGGTCGCGGCGTCGGCCTGAGCGAGCTTGGCATCCACCGCGGGGTTGGAGTAAAGGCCGTCGTTGGACGAACCGCCGGTGCGGTACAGGGGATTGAGGAAGTTCTCGATCGACGGGTAGTCGGCCCCCCATGAGGCGCGGTAGACAGCCGACATCTGCCGTTCATTGATCGTCTGCCGGAACTCGCCGAACGTCGGGACCGGGGTGTATATGCATTCGACGTCCAGCGCGTTGGCGATGCTGTTGCAGGCCGCCTGCATCCACTCCGAGTTGCCCCCATCGGCGTTCGAGGTGAGTTGGACCGGGCCGGTGAAGCCGGTGCTCTCGAACAGTCGCTTGGCCTCTTCGGGTCGGAACTCACACAGCTCGCCACACTGGTTCACGGCACGGCCGGGGATGTTCGGCGCGACCAGCCCGTCCGCGGCGGGCCGGGTGCCGTTGAAGATCTGTTCGTTGATCTCCTCGCGGTTGATCGCCATCGAGAGTGCCCGGCGCAGGGCCGGGTTGGTGTAGCGCGCGTCGTAGAGCGGGAAAGCCAGCAGCTGGATGAGCAGTATCGGTCGGGACACGAAACGGCCTTCCAGGTCGGTCCGGTAGAGATCACCAGTGAGCCCTGAAGGCGGAACCGTGTCGATGTAGTCGAGGTTGTTCGCGACCACGTCGACGTAGGCGGAATCGAGCGACTCGTAGACCCGGAACTCGACACTTGCGATGCTCGGCTTGCGCACGCCGACGTAGTCCTCGTAGCGGCTCAGCATGATGTTGACGCCCGGCTGACGGGACTCGAAACGGAACGGGCCGTTGCCGACCGGGGCGGCTTCGAACGCCTCCTGGTCGGCGAAGAACGAATCGGGCAGCGGCGAGAACGCCGTGTAACCGAGCTGGGTGGGGAACACCGCGAACGGCGCGGCCAGGGTGACCTCCATCGTGTAGTCGTCCACCACCCGCAACCCGGACATCTCCTGCGCGACCGGCTGCGGGGCCTGCTGCGGCCCGTTGGGGCCGTCCGGATCCTCGGTGTGCACATCGCCGTAGCCCTGGATCTGGGCGAAGAAGCTGGCGGCCTGCTGGCCGTTGGGCGAGTAGGCGGTGTAGTTCCACGCCCTGACGAAGTTCTCCGCCCGCACCGGGGTGCCGTCGTGGAACGTCCAGCCCTGCTTGAGAGTGATCGTGTACACCCGGGAGTCGGTGGTCTCGATCGACTCCGCCACCTCGTTATAGGGCTCCGCCGTCTCCGGGTCATACTCCACCAGCCCCGTGAACAGCGCGTCCATCACCTTGCCACCGCCTTCTTCGGTGGTGTTGCCCGGCACCAGTGGGTTCTCCGGCTCCGTGGCGGCGACGCTGATCATGGTGTCCTGAGCCGCACCGGTGCCATCGGGCTGCCCGCAAGCCGTGGCTACGATCATGAGCACAGCCGGGGGAACCAACCACGCTGCAACTCGTCGTGCTCCCATGGGTTTCTGTCCCTCTGGTCGGACCCGAACGGGTGTGGCGAAGGTTCTTGGTGACTCTTCTTAGCACGCACCGTAGCGCCCTGTGTATCAGTCAGCGCCGCAGCCACCAACCGACCGTGGCACCGGCGGTCAGCGGGAGCCAAAATTGCAGCACCCGGAACACCACGACCGCCGCCACCAGGTAGGCACCGCTGACCCGGGCGGGCGACAGTTTCCGGCGGCGGCCATCCGCGGCGAACATTGCCAGCCCGGCCAGGCCGCCGGACTTCACCGCGAGGTTCAGCGTCAGCGCGGCCACCGTCACCGGCACCAGGCGGACCACCTCGCCGTAGCCACCGATCCCGGCGACCCGGCGGCAGGTGACGTGCAGCAGCGTCCAGTCCAGCCAGAACAGCACCAGCACTGCGGCGCCGATCACCAGCCAGCCACCCACCCACCGCCCCCATGCCCGCCCCATCGCTCCAGGCTGGCAGTCGCGGGCGGCGGTGGCCAGCGCACCACGTCGTTCCTGATGGTGGTCGGCACGTCCACCCCCACGGAAACCCTCGCGCCGGGGCGGATCCGCACGGGCCCGTTCGTCCGGGAGACCGTGGTCGATCTTCTGCGCCGAACGATGTCACCCTCGGTAGTCTCCGGGGAAGATTGTTCGCAGTAGAGGGTTGGCTGCCACCAGCGGCAACTTCATCCCGACGTTGCGCTCTCCGGCACCGGCACAGCAGATCCATCCGTCTCCTGCCCGAGACAGTCGAGGCCACCGTGACTTCCGAGGCCGACCAGCACGCCCAAGACCGACCCGACGAAGCTGCCCACCCGGCGAACGTCTGGTCACCGCACCGGCGACCGGGATTATCAGGTCGAAACCGAGGATCAGGCGCAACATCAGGTCGATGCGCTGCCCGCGGCGGTCCTGGCCGCCTAGGCCGAGCTCCTGCCCGCGGGGGTTGGCCGGTGCAACTGATCGGTCCGGACTTCGCCGTTCGTTTCCTGCGGTCCATCCAGCGGTGTGGCACGTAAGTCTGATGTGCACACCACATTGAGGTGGCAGCTCGGGGGCATCGGTGGACAGGTGGTGAGGAGAGATCTTTCATGGATGTGGAGGAAGCGCGCGCGATCGGCCAGCGGGTTCGGCGGATCCGTCGTCGTCGTGGGGTGGGTCAGGCGGTGACGGCGGGGCTGGCGGGGATCACCAAGCAGTACCTGTCGCTGTTGGAACGTGGCGAGCGGGGGTTCAACCGGCGCGGCCTGCTGGAGGATCTGGCTGAGGCGCTGGGCTGCTCGGTGGCCGACCTGACCGGCCAGCCGTACCTGCCGCTGGACCGACAGAGTACGCAGGTCAGGGCCGCCGTCGCGGATATCGGTGCCCATCTGCACGACACCACGTTCTGCGATGTGCCCGATGTGCCCGCCCGGGGCTTGCCGGCACTGGTCCGCGCCGCCGCGCAGGCCAACGCGTACGCCGACGATGCCCGTTACGCGATGGCCGGCCAGGGCCTGGGAACGTTGCTCACCGAACTGCACGTGCATGCGGTGACCGGGGATTCCGGGCAGCGGCAGTCCGCTTTGGTCGGGCTGGTGGAGGCGTGCATGGTGGCCTACTGCCTGGCCTACCGGATCGGGGAGGGCGCCCTGGCCATGGCTGCGGCCGACCGCGGTTACGAGGCCGCGCGGTTGGTCGAGCGCCCGGATCTGGTCGGGATGCTGGCGATGTGTCGGGCAGTGGCGCTGAAGGGTCTGGGAGCCGGTCGCCGCGCCGCCGCGCTGTGCGCCGAGGTGCTCAACGATCTCTCTGCCCTGCCCGGTCCGACACCGCGGCACACCACAGTCGCCGAGGCCCGCGGGATCCTGCACCTGACCTCGGCCCTGGTCGCCGCCCACGATGGCCGTACCGGCGATATGAGTACGCACCTCGCGGAGGCACGGTCCCTGGCCGCCCATACCGGGGAGCGCAATCACCTGCGTTTTCACTTCGGTCCGACCAACGTGGCGGGCTGGGAACTGTCGATCGCGCAGGCGAACGGCGCTGGCCCGGAAGCCGCCGAACGTTTCACCGCCGCGGCCGTCGATCTGTCGGTGCTGGGCAGCAGGTGCCGGGAGGGCTATGTGCGCTTCGCGTTGGCCCGGTGCTGGGCGCAGGCCGAAGGCGCGCGAGACGACGAGGCATTGCGTGCCCTGGATGCCGCTGACCAATTGGCGTCGGTGGTGATCCGGAGCAACCCGATGGGCCGGGACCTGGTGCTCACTTTGGACCGGCGGGCGCGCCGCCCGGTGTGGGAGCTGGACAGCCTGCGCAACCGGTTCGGTATTGGCGAGGTCAACAATACGTAGACACTGTGTTGTTACCAATTCACCACGCTCTGTTCCCATGGACGATGGCGTGGTGGCTGGGGTGCTCCTGGGGGCACTTGCCTGCTGCATAGTGCTGGTTACGGTGGTGCGGGAGCGTCTCCGGCCCGGCGGTCGGGGCCGGCACCGCTGGGACCGAAGCGTGGGGGCCGCCCGGTGAGTGCCCCCGCCCTGACGTTCTTCCCGGTGAGCGACACCGCCGGCGTCGTGCATCTGGTCACCGAGGAGGCGATGGCCGCCGGGCGACCCACCGGGTGTTACCTCGCCGTGTGCGGCAGCCCGGTGCTGGCCGCGAGCCTGACCACTCCGGAACGCAGCTCCTGCCGGTCCTGCGCGGAGGGGGCCACGTAAGCGATGCTGGACACCGCCGATCGGATCGTCTCCGCCCGGATCCGCAA
>JBOHHD010000093.1:0-18545 GCA_050700515.1 Pseudonocardiaceae bacterium | reverse complement strand
GGTGAGCACCGGCGGTGTAGCAGACATCGCGCAACCGGCCGGTGTGCTGTTCGGCTTCCAGGAATCGCAGATAGCGGCGCGCCAGCTCCGTGAGTGCCTCCGGTTTTCGGGCGGAGAGGGGCAACGTCAGCGGACCGGTACATCGGTTGTCCCCGATGCGCGGCTCGGGTGGGGTGCTCAGCACGGCGTGGGTGTTGCTCCCGGTGGCGCCCAGGCAGCTGACCCCGGCCAGTCCGGGATGGTGCGCACGGCGCGGCCAGGCCTGCGCGGTGCGCGCCAAGCGCAGCACGCTACCGGCAGTATCCAGAACGGGGTTGGGGGTATCGACGTGCAAGGTACGCGGAATCCATCCGTGTTGCAGACTCAATGCGGTCTTGAGGAGACCGACGAGTCCTGCGGTCGGCTCGGTGTGACCGACATTGGACTTGACCGATCCGACAACACACGGCTGTCCCGGTCGGCGTCCCTGCCTGAGGACCTGGGCGAGCGCGCTCAACTCGACCCGATCACCGGCCACGGTCCCGGTGCCGTGCGCCTCCACGTAATCCACATCGCCCGGGGCGATGCCTGCCGCGAGGTAAGCCCTGCGCAGCGCTTCGCTCTGGCCGTCCCCACAGGGCGCGGCCATATGCGCTTTGGCTCGCCCATTGCTGGTCATCGCGCTTCCCAGAATCACGGCGCGCACCGGATCCCCGTCGGTGAGGGCTCGGTCCAGTGGCTTGAGCAGGACGGCTGCCACCCCTTCCCCTCGACCGTAACCGTCGCTCGTCGCATCCCCGAACCGGCTGATGCCGGCGGGGGACAGGACGCCGCTCTGGGACAGGGCGATGGAGATGTCCGGGGTCAGTACCAGGCTCACTCCGGCCGCCAGGGCGAATTCCGCGTCCCCTGTCCGCAGGCTCTGGCAGGCCAGGTGCACCGCGAGCAAGCCCGAGGCACAGGTCGCGTCCACCGCGAGATTGGGCCCCCGCAGGTCCAACGCATGCGCCAGCCGCCCCGCGAGAGTGCCGATGGGCCCCGTGCCGAGGAAGGCATGCAAATCGAGCATGCCGGCCTCACGCAGCAGATCCCAGTACTCGGAGGTCGACAGCGAGGCCACGTAGACACCGGTACTGGTGCCTGCGAGCTGGTCGAGGGGAATGCCCGCGTCCTCGATCGCGTCGTGCGCGGTTTCCAGCAACACGCGTTGTTGCGGATGCATCCGCACGGCCTCGTGCGCGGAAATGTCAAAGTAGTCGGCGTCGAATCCGGCGATGTCGTCGATGAAGCTACCGCGTCGGCTGCTCATCCGTCCCGGCGTGCGGGGTTGGGGATGGTGCCAGGTCCCGACGTCGAATCGCTCCGCCGGCACGTCGCAAACCTGATTCTCCTCCCGCAACAGCAGTTCCCAGAATTCCACGATGCTGTTCGCCCCCGGTAACCGACAACTCATACCGATGATGGCGATGGGCCGGGCTGGTTCGGGTGGGGCAATGCCGATCTTGCTCATGATGGCCTCATTGATGTGCTGTGGCGGGTCACCGGGGCGGGGGGCCACCGGCATGGGCGGCGGTCAGGGTCGAGATGGCCACGGCCACGTCCCATCCACTGCTGGGGGCGCCACCATGGAAGCCGTTCGCATAACGGGTCGCCTCCCGGACCCGGCCGGCCAGCAACAGGGCATCGATCAGACAGGCGTCGAGATAGGGCCGCAGCCAGGGCAGTGTGAGACGTTGCCCGTCGGCAAGCGCACGGGCCGGTCGGAGGTGGGCGATGGCGGTGGCCACGGCGCCCGTCCGCAGCGCTGTCACCCCTCGGGCGGTCTTGACCATCAGCGCCGCTTCCCGGTCCTCACCGAGACCGTTCGCCGCCAGATTCGCGGCGCGGGTGGCGGCATCGGGCGAACCTGTCAGCGTGAGTACCCACGCCCGGTGGGCGAGCAGCCTGCCGCGCCACTGCCCGGCATGGTGCGCAGCATCGAGAAGCATGCGTTCAGCGATCTGGACCTGACCCAGCCCCAACGCCAGGTTCACCGCTCTGATGATCACCAACCGACAGTGGGTCTGTTCGTCGGACGGGGCTATGAGCAGCTCGGTCAGGAAGCGCTCCGCATCGTCGGCCCGGCCGCGGATCATCAGGTTGGCCGCCCATACCACCGGGATCCGGGAGCCCTGGCCTGCCCAGATCGCGAGGTGACACAGTTGCTCGGTCCGGTCCAGTTCCAGTGCCGACCAGGCAGCCTCGGCCGCCGCCACCAAGCCGTCCGGATCCGACACCCGCAGGGTGGCCGCTCCGCGGGGGCAAGGGCGTAGTTGCCACAGGCCGTCCTGCCGGGCCATCGAGTCGATCAGGCGCTGTTCGATCAGCAGATCACGTAGTCGTCGGGGGTTACCGCTGGTTGCCGAATGCACAGCGGCGGCGCTGGTGCGTCGGACCGGTCCGGTCAACAGCGCCTCCAGCAGTGTCTCTACCTCCATCATGGTCAACGGAGGCAGGTGCACGGTGTGTACCGGACGCAGGCACTCAGTGGGGTCGGGAGTCGCCACCCGCATCGGACGGGTAAGGAGCACCAATGCACCGATGCGCACCAGGTCGGCGAGTACCAGCATCGTGGCGTGGTCCACGAGGTGCGCGTCGTCGACCACTACCACTGTTCGCCGCTGTCCCGCGAGCTGGACCAGATGGTCGGTGGCGGCGCGCACGGCGAGGGCCGGGGTACGCCAGGCGTCGAAGCCGGTCGGCAACAGGTGCGACAGGGCCGATAGCGACGTCCGATCCGGGCGCGGGCGGGTACGGATGACGGTATCCCGGTCAACGTCGACGTTCTCCAGTGCCTGGAGTAATAGTGTGCTACGCCCCACACCGGATTCTCCACTGATGATCAGCGGCCGGGATGCTCCGTTGTTGAATGCGTCACGGAGCTGCTTGAGCTGCTCGGTCCGGCCCACGAATTGCCAATCCACCCCCCATCACCTCCGCTTCCCTGTGCGATGGACGATAGTTATTCTGATCTCGATGTGCAGAGCTAACTCAGTGCTATCGAACTGTCTCGTTCATTATCTGAGGGTGTCAACGCGGAACTAACGTAATATGTTGGCTTTCGCGCTACGTCACAGCTTTTTGACCCTATTTGATAACATGTTGATAACGACAGTCGAGGTGCGCGATCCAGCAAGCTTTTTCGACACTCGACGTTCATGTATTCGCTACTTGATCAAATACAGAATTTGAATTGTGACATCGGTCACGAAATACGCGCTGATTATGATCGACTGGCTTTGCGGTCCGCCCTGAGACCCAGTCGACTATGCCGTGCCCGCCGGGGGGGTGCCCGCCGGGGGGTCCGGGAAGTGAAAAGCCACGGAGACGCTGGCGTCATCGGCGGGATGGAGCACAGCGAGATGAAACTTCATCGGGCCGAAATCGGGATGAAGCAACTGCCGGCTCCGCGCGTGTTGGGCTTGTACGTCGTGATCGTTCCACCATCGCCGGAACTCGGGACTGAGCTCCTCGAGCTCATTGATCAGCTGCCGTCGTTCGCTGCTGAGCAGGTGGGTGGCGTGGTAGGCGCGGTAGCGTGCTACCATATCTCGGGCATCGTATTCCCAGTCGACAAAGCGTTCACGGGCCTGCGGCGAGGTGAACATCCACCGGACGATGTTGCGGTGCTCGGTGGGGAGCTCGGCGAAATCTGCGTAGAAGATCGTGCAGGAGTGGTTCCAGGTGAGGATCATGCCGACCGAGTCGAAGGCGTAAACGGGATGGTCCCATTCGTTCGTTGCCGTGACCAGGCGTCTTACCAGGTCATGGGCGGCATTACCCTCGTGTGACTCGACAATCACTTGGGGCGCCTGCCCATGGGCGAGCTGGTACATGTACTGGCGTTCATGGTTACTGAGTTGCAGCACGCGCGCGAGGCTGTCCAGAACTGCCGCCGAGGGATGAATGTCCCTGCCCTGCTCCAGGTACGTATACCAGGTGGGGCTCAGACCGGCTAGTACGGCCACTTCTTCGCGCCGCAGGCCGTTAGTGCGGCGCCGGGGTCCGGCCGGCAGACCGACTTCCGCAGGCCTGATCCGTTGACGCCGGTTGCGGAGGAACTTGGCCAGCTCACTCCGCCGAACTCCCCCTTCCTTCAATGGTGACTCCCTGAAGTGATGGATGCGATCCGGATGATAGCACAGCGTGTGTTCTGCTCCGCCGTGACGCACACTGAAGAGTACTAAAGATCATCTGATCGAGTAGTTCTTGCTTCGTTGTGTGGAGACCAACAGGGAGCAACCCCGGGGTGAACATCTACTCCGCTACGCCCGACCTAACAAGGTCATCGCTGTCCTCGCCGCACAGTGTGGTGTGTCGAGCAATTTTCGGCAGGATGGGGTAGCAACACCGGAAGAGACCCGAAGGGGTGCCGATGCGGTGACCGCGGTGCTGCGATGACCGATGCGAAGAGCAGGGAAGAATGCCAGGTGAGCAAACCGATCCTGTTAACTGTGGACGACGATGCCGGCGTGTCCCGGGCGGTGGCGCGTGACCTGCGCCGCCGATACGGGGAGGGTTACCGGGTACTGCGGCCCGAGTCGCCGAGTGACGCGTTGGAAGCGTTGCGCGAACTCAAGCTGCGCGGTGAGCCGGTCGCGGCGATGTTGGCCGATTACCGGATGCCGCTATGCAACGGCATCGAGTTCCTCGAGCATGCGATGGATCTTTTTCCCTACGCCCGGCGCGTCCTGTTGACCGCCTACGCGGACACCGACGCGGCCATCCAGGCAATCAATGTCGTGGACGTCGACTATTACCTGCTCAAGCCGTGGGACCCGCCGGAGGAGAAGCTCTATCCGATCATGGACATGCTGCTGGAAACCTGGCGGTCGAGTGCCGGACAAGCCGCCGGGCAGACCAGGCTGATCGGTCACCGCTGGTCGGTGGGGTCCTACCAGGTGCGTGACTTCCTGGCCCGTAACTCGGTGCCCTACCGCTGGTACAGCGTGGACGATACCGAGGGCGCCCGGCTACTTCAGGCCGCCGATGCCGGGCGGAACGACGTGCCAGTGGTGATCACTCCGGACGGCCGGGCGTTGCGGGCACCGTCCGAGGCCGAGTTGGCCGACGCCGTCGGACTGTCCACGACGCCGAATACCGATTTCTATGATCTGGTGGTGATCGGGGCCGGCCCAGCCGGGCTCGGCGCGGCCGTCTACGGCGCGTCGGAAGGGCTCTCGACCGTGCTCGTCGAGCGGCACGCCACCGGAGGGCAGGCCGGGCAGAGTTCCCGGATCGAGAATTACCTGGGGTTCCCCGATGGGGTGTCCGGCGTGCAACTGACCGACCGAGCCTGCCGCCAGGCCCGGAAGTTCGGCACCGAGGTGCTCTCCGCGCGGGATGTGACCGGACTGCGGGCTCAGGGTTCCTCCCGGGTGGTGTCCTTTTCTGACGGCACCGAGCTTGCGGCACACGCGGTGATACTGGCCACCGGTGTCTCCTATCGCACGCTCGACGCGGCGGGCGCCCTCGAGCTCACCGGCCGGGGTGTCTACTACGGATCCGCGGTCACTGAGGCTCCGGCCTGCGCAGGCCAGGACATCTATATCGTCGGCGGGGCGAACTCCGCCGGTCAGGCTGCGGTGTTCTTCTCCCGGCATGCCCAGAGCGTCACCCTGCTGGTGCGCGGCGATTCGCTGCAGCGTTCGATGTCGCACTACCTGATCTGCCAGTTGGAGGCGACCGACAACATCACCGTGCGCACCGGCACCGTGGTGACCGAGGCGCTCGGGCGAGAACACCTCCAACGACTGGTGCTCTGCGAGCCCGAGCGCGGAACGACCGAGACGGTGCCCGCCGGGGCGCTCTTCGTGTTCATCGGAGCCGAACCGCGCACCGGCTGGCTCGGCAAGGCCTTGGTCAGGGACGCGCGGGGATTCGTCCACACCGGTCCGGACCTGCTGGCCGAGGGATGCCGACCGCCGGGATGGTCGCTGGAACGCGACCCCTACTACCTGGAGTCCAGCGTGCCCGGTGTGTTCGTCGCCGGTGACGTGCGCGCCGGGTCGGTCAAGCGGGTCGCTTCCGCCGTGGGAGAGGGTGCGATGGCGGTAACCCTGGTTCATCGGTATCTGGCGGACCGATGATCGCCCCGGACCGGCTACCTGTCGAGCGGCTGCGCGAGTTGTTCCTGTTCGTCGAGCTCGAGGACGACAAGCTCGACTGGATCGCCACCCACGCCACGGTGCAGCGTTTCGAAGTGGGCACCACGGTCGCGGTCGGGGGGGAGCCAGCGCGATGTTTCTACGTATTGTTGTCCGGTGCCTTCGCGCTCTACCGCCGGGTGCATGGCGACGACGTCGAGGTCGCCCGTTCCGGTCAGCCCGGGGCATGGGGCGGTGCGGTGTGGTTCTACCTGCCCGATCAGGTCTCGCCGACCTACCCCGGCTCACTGCGCACGCTGACCGAGTGCGAGTTCCTGGTGCTGCCCGCCGACCAGTTCGCCGAGGTCTTTCGTCGTTGGTACCCGATGCCGACCCACCTGCTGCAGGGGCTGTACTACGGGATGCAGACCGGTGAGGCCCTCGCCGGGCAACGCGAGCGGTTACTGGCTCTGGGCAAACTCTCGGCGGGGTTGACCCACGAACTGAACAACCCGGCTGCCGCGGTCGGACGGGCGGCTGCCGCGTTGGGCGACAGCATCGGCGAAGTGCGCCATGAGTTCACCCAGCTGGCACGGCACGGGGCACTGGAACGGCTGGTGGGCATCCAGGAGCGGATCGTGCGTCGGCTGGATCGGCGACCGATCAGTTCGGTGTTGGAGATCTCCGAACGGGAAGACGAGCTCGCCGACTGGATGAGCGCGCATGGAGTCGAGGGGGCCTGGGAGCTCGCCCCGGAGCTGGTCGGAGCGGGAATCGGCACCGAGGAGTTGGGCTTGGTCGCCAGCACGGTGGAGGCGTCGGCATTATCGGCCGCGCTGCGCTGGCTTGCTTCTACCGTGCAGACCGAGGCACTGCTCCACGAGATCACCGAGGCCACCGGTCGGATCTCGGCACTGGTCGACGCCGCGAAGCAGTATTCCCAGATGGATCGCGCCGCGCATCAGCTGATCGACGTGCACGAGGGATTGGACTCCACCCTGGTGATGCTCAGTCGCAAGCTCGGCGAGGGGGTGCGGGTGATCACCGACTACGACCCCAGCCTGCCGAAGATCCCGGCCTATGCCGCGGAACTCAACCAGGTGTGGACCAATTTGATCGACAACGCCGTGGATGCGATGGCCGGGTCGGGGACCCTCACCCTGCGCTCCCGCCGAGAGCTGGACCGGTTGCTGGTGGAGGTCTGTGACACCGGCCCGGGCGTGCCCGTGGAGCAGCAGCAACAGATCTTCGAACCCTTCTTCACCACCAAGCCGTTCGGCCAGGGAATCGGGTTGGGGTTGGATCTGTCCTGGCGGATCGTGGTCAACCGGCACGGCGGCGACCTGCGCGTGGTCTCCGAGGGCGGTGACACCCGGTTCCAGGTTCGCCTGCCGGTCGGCCCAGCGCAGCCGCAGAGCTAGAGGCTGCGCAAGCACGGTGCCGCAGACGCACGGTTCTTCTACCAACGAGGTATGACGCTGTTATCCTCCTTTCCGATCAGGAGGGCAAATGCTTAAGGGATTCCGCGACTTCGTCCTTCGCGGCAACATCATCGAGCTGGCGGTGGCCGTGGTCATCGGCACCGCGTTCGCTGCGCTGGTCAAGCAGTTCACCGAGTCGTTCATCACGCCGCTGATCGCTGTCTTCACCGGCGGCGGAGAAGTGGGTGGCAAGTTCATCATCAGCGGTCAGGAATTTACTTACGGCGCATTCGTCAGTGCAATCATCACCTTTTTGATCACGGCTTTGGTGATCTATTTCCTGGTCGTCGTCCCCCTGAACAGGATTATGGATCGGTTTGCCAAACCCGTCGAGGAGAAGCTGGCCGAGCCCAACCAGACCGAAGTACTGATAGAGATCCGTGATCTGCTGCGAGCTCAACGGGGTAGCTGAGTATCCGTTGCGGCCCCAGAAGGCCCGGCACGCCCGGCGCCGGTGGTTACCGGCCGCGGCCGGTCTGCTGCTGGAGCCGGTCGATGAGGCGAGACGCGTCGGCCTTGGTCAACGATTCCGGCACGTCTTCGCCGGCTTCCTGGGCGAGCGTCTGCAGGTAACTGCGTTGCGGACCCGTCATCGGCTCCTCGCCGGTGGTCCAGTCCTGCGGGTCCTTCTCTGGTGTCTCGTGCGGTGCCTGGGGTACGTCGCTGGTCATGGTCACCTCCGCTGCCGTTCAACTTACCGGGACGCTCGGGAGTCGACGACGAGGGTCGGCTCGGCGGTACCCCGGTCCGGCTCGGGCCGATGCGGCAGCATGGGCCGACGTGAGATTGCTCTTGACCGCAGATACCCATGTTCCGACGCGCGCCCGTGCTCTGCCCGAGCCGCTGTGGCGCGCCATCGACGCCGCCGATGTGGTGGTGCATGCCGGCGACTGGGTCGAGCTGGAGCTGTTCGAGGCGATGCAGGCACGGGCCGTTCGGCTGGTCGCGGTATACGGCAACAACGACGGTCCGGACCTGCGGGCCCGGCTTCCCGAGATCACTCGAATCGAGCTGGCCGGGGTGCGCCTGGCCGTGGTGCACGAGACCGGCCCGGCGACCGGGCGGGAGCGGCGTTGCGACACCCGCTTCCCCGACTGCGACGTGCTCGTCTTCGGCCACAGCCACATCCCTTGGGACAGCGTGACACCGGCCGGTATGCGGCTGCTCAATCCCGGCTCGCCAACCGACCGGCGGCGCCAGCCGGCGGCCACGTACCTGACAGCCGAGATCCACGACGGCGGTCTCGACGCTGTCGTGCTGCACTCGCTCCCAGGCCCAGCGCGGCGGAAATGACGAATCGGATACCTGGCTGTGCTCACGAGCCAGTGGCGGAGAAGTGCATCAGGTCGGTGGGTTGGGACCACCGCCCACCCCAGGTCCACCCGGCTGCTTCGAATGCGGACACCGCAAGGTCGCCGTCGTGCACCATTCCTGGCCGCTCCCGATCCCGAGCGAGGTAGGCCGAGGCCAATTCCGGCAGCACCAGGTCGCCGCGGAGGGAGGGATTCTGGAAGGGGTTGAGGTCGACGGCCAACCCGTAGGCATGTGCCGACCAGCTAATCTGACCTCGCGCTGGGCGACAGACGAAAGCCGAGGTGTTGTTGCCGTCGCCGGTGGGTGGCAGCGTCAGTTCCGGTGCGTCGACCACCCGCATCTCCTCAATGGGGAAGCGGACAGCGAAGAGCCGCTCGAAGACGTCCACCACTGTCTGGGCGGCCTCGGAGTGCACCACCATCTCGCCGGTGTGTACCTGACCGTCGAAGCCGTGGAAGGACATCGTCAGGTAGCGCAGCCGGCTGGGCGATACCGGGCAGGCGGGCCGCCACGTGCTGCGAGCCAGCACTTCAGCGGGCACCGGCCCGATCGTCGACTCGAAGCGGTTCGAAGCGGGTGGAGGTAGCACATCGACGGTGGGCAGCATCCGGTCGACTAGTGCTGCGGGAGTGGGCAGCACGACGCCGAACCCATCCGGGCGCAGCGGCAGTGGATGTGCGCCCACTGTCCAGGCCGGCTGCGGCGGATTCGGTGGCGTTGTCGGACTGGTCGTGCTCACCACACTTGATCGGCTCGGGGGATCGGAGGTGGCGGCCGGGGAAGATGTCGAGGGAGGAGTCGTGGGGGGCGATTCCGGCGTCCCGGCGCAGGCCACCGCGGCGACGAGCAGCGTAGCGCCGAGTGACCACAGGAGTCGGGCCGGCGGAGGTCGCACCACCTGGCAACGGTAGTGGCACACCCGCCCTGTTTTACCGCAGCCAGCCTTGAGCGGTCAGTGGTGAGTTGCGGTGTGTCACGGGTGGCTCCGGGCCAGCTCTCGCTCGTGCTGTGCGGTGCGGTGTGGTCGGGTCGGGGGAGCAGGAGCGGGGTGGTCAGGATTGCGAGTGACTCGGTACGCGCGCAGCGCCCTGGCAGTGAGCATGACCTTGTGCCGGCCGAACCGCGCGACGAGCCGGGGGGTCAGCCGTGAGCCGATGAGGCCGCCGACGCAGGGCACTCCGAACGCGAGGCCGTACTGCCAGGGTGCGAACCCCAGCGGGCCGAGCAATTGAAGGCGATGTCGGCTGCGCCGACGATGACCGACACGACCAGGAGCTGGGTGAAGGTGAAAAGGCCGAGCGCGAACGCGAATGTCACCACGGTAACCGCCAGTGGGATTTCGTGTTCCATCGGCTGGCCAGTTCGGACGACCGTAGGACGGGCATCCGGCGAGAAGACAATGAGAAAAGACTGTGGTGGTCGCACTGCCTGAAATCGTGTGTAGCCCGGTCATCGATATCACCGAACACAACGACGCCGAAACCGCTACCCGTCCCACACTGGTCGAGTATCAGGGACTCTTCTATCTGTTCTACCGTGGCAAAGATACAACCCGGATTTTCTACTGCACTTCGCCGGAGGGAACCACTTGGCCAAAGGGGTATTCTCTGACCAACAGGTCGAAGGCGCGCACCAGAGACGAGCCGTCGGCCGTGGTGCATGACAGTAAGCTGTTCATTCTTCATCTACTGATATTGTCATCGAGCAGGCAGGCCCTTCCACGATCAAGCTGTGGTTGCGGTAGCTGGCATACCGAAGCGCCGTTGCCGGGTTAGGGCGGGACGCTTCGGGGGTATCTAGGTTGGCGTGTCCTCCGTCGCCGGTTGCTCGACCGATCTCGTCGATGACCTCACCCGGGTCGATCCCGGCGCTCCCGGGTGGAGCAGGCGACGGCGGGGCCGGGGGTTCAGCTACCACGATGAGCGGGGCGGGTTGCTGACCGATCCTGAAGCACTCGACCGAATCCGTGCCCTGGCGATCCCGCCGGCCTGGCGTGAGGTATGGATCTCGCCGCTGGAGGACGGGCACATCCAGGCGGTCGGCACCGATGACGCCGGGCGGCGCCAGTACCGCTATCACGACGACTGGCGGCGAGCGCGGGACGCCGAGAAACACCAGCGGGTGCTCGCGCTGGGACGACGCCTGCCCCGGGTTCGGCGTGAGGTGGCGCAGCGGCTGGCTGAACCGGGGCTCGGACCGCGGCGCGTGCTCGCTGCGGCGGTACGGATGCTGGACATCGGGGTGTTCCGGGCCGGTGGTGAGCAGTATGCCCCCAGCTGCGATGACGACGAGGGCACCTTCGGCCTGGCGACGTTGCGCCGCGAGCACGTCCGGCTGCACCGCGGCGCCGTCCTGATCGACTATGCCGCAAAGGGGGGTATCCCGCGCACAGTGCAGCTGCGCGATCCCGCGCTGCATCGGCTGGTGAACTCGTTGCTGCGCCGACGCGGCGGTGGGGAAGAGCTGCTCGCCTACCGAAACGGACGGGCCTGGCGCGATGTGCGCACTGCCGACCTCAACGACGCCGTCCGGGAACTCATCGGGCGCCGCTACACCTGTAAGGACCTGCGCACCTGGAATGCCACCGTGTTCGCCGCCGCAGCGCTGGCCGCCCAGGCAGCCGGCGGTGTACCGGACACCTCGCGGGGGCGGGCGAGGCTGGTGACCGCCGCGATGCGGGAGGTGGCCGAGCACCTGGGCAACACGCCGGCGGTGACCCGGGCCTCCTATGTGGATCCCCGCCTCATCGAGCTGTTCGAGCAGGGAAATACCGTGCTGCCCACTTTGCGCCGACTCGACTGCGCGCCGCCGAACTCAGCCGACCTGTCCGATGACGAGGTTCGGGCCGCGCTGGAGGCCGCCGTGATCCGGCTGCTCGGCACCTGACCGGACCGGCGGGAGCGGGTTCAGTCGCCCCGTGCCCGGGCGGTCTCGCGGTCGTTGGCCTTACGGATCGCGTCCACCAGCTCGTCCTTGGTCATGCGGGAGCGCCCGGAGATGCCGAGCCGACGGGCCACCTGCTGGAGATGCTTCTTGCTGGCATTCGCGTCGACGCCTCCGGCGGTCGGCCGGTCGGATTCGGCGGCACCGCGGGCGGCCTGCTCATCCGAAGGCCCTGCTTGATCTTTGGGCTCCCAGTGGTCGCCGATTTTCTCGTGTGTGTGCTTCACGGCGCTGAATGCGGTCCGGTGCGCTCGCTCGCCTTCGCCGTAGCTTTCCACGGCGGAGTCATGCGCCTTGATCCACGTTCGCTTCGCCTTGTCATCGGAGCGTTCCAGCGTGCTGGGCAGCTCATCGCGTCCCGGCATGATTCGGCACCTCCTGCCTTGTCGCGGGCCTGCCCGCAGGAGTACCCACCAGGGACGTCGGTGACACCTGAATTCGGCGAGCCTTCGCCGTCGAGCCCGTCTGGAGAACGCCCCGCAGGAGTAGGGTGACGATGTTGCCCGGGTTTCTCGTGCGCGCCATCAGCGCCACCACCCGAAACGCAGCTTCGAGACACGACCATGTTGCGTTGCCGGTTCGCGATCATGCTGCTTGCTCCTCGGCGCCCCCGAGCGCGCCGGGTTAGATATGTGTGAAGTACTGCCCGAGCGGGTAAGCCATCGGCAACTTAACGGTGATGTGGACCGGCATGACTGTGTTGCCCTAGTTACCGCGACCCTTCCGCCGGGAGAAAGCTCAGGAGGACCCCATCCACCAGGAGCCGCTGGACGTGCGTACCGAGGCCACCGCGCAAAGCGCGCGATGGCTGCGGATGCGTTTTGCGGAATGGCTGCGTACCGGGGGAGCTATTGCCACACTGGTCGACGATCTGACGATTGCCGTTTATGAAGCGCTGGCCAACGTCGTCGAGCACGCCTATCCTCCAGGCCATCCTGACCCGGCGATTCGGCTGCACGCCCAGCTCGACGATAACCAGGTTTTGGTCACCGTTTCCGACCACGGCTGCTGGCGTACCCCCAACGCGTCCGGCTATTGTGGTCGGGGCTTAATTCTCATGCGTCGTCTCACTAGCGAAGTACGGCTGAACCACACCGATCACGGTACCACCGTGCACTTGCGTATCACTTTTCGCCGTAGGGAGGATGGCTTTGCACCCGAAGAACCGGCGTCCGCGCCATGAGGGATTCAGATCGGAAGGCATTGATACCGCCCCAGTAAATTGACTTTCCGTATCCGGTCGGGCACCGCCCGTACGGCCTCGGCGACCGTGAACGCAGTCTCTACCGTTGCCGACCCAGTGGGGGCGGCTGCCTCGGCGGTGGCCGACCGGGTGTCGTCGATGCGAAGGACCGGCTCGGTGAGCAGCTGCAGCCCGTGGCTCAGCAGATCAAGCAGGCTGCCGTGGACCTCGCGGACAGCCTGGGCGAAGCGGGCCCACCAGGCTGTCGAATCGGCCGGGTCGACGGCGAGTGACGGCACGTCGAGGGTCGCCGAGGAGAGCCGCGGGGCTGCGAGCCACGTGAGCGAGCGGGCGGGTGAGGCCGAACAGAACGTGGGGGAGCACACCGGCTGAGGGCACCCTGCGGGGGGAGCAGCCAGTGTGGCGCAGGCGGTATCGCCCAGCGCGCAGCCCCAAGTTCGTCGGGCGCGGGCGGCACCGGTTCGGCACCGAGGGGCAGGCATGGATCGGCCCCTGCCGGGTATGTAAACCAAAACGACCTGTTCGGCAGGGGAGACAACCATGGCGAAATCCGATCACACCACGAGCCGGACGCGCGCGGAGCCGGATCTGTTCGGCATCTACCTCAACGATCACCTGGCCGGCGCGACCGGTGGGGTGGAGCTGGTTCGTCGCGCGGCCGCAGCGCACCGCGGTTCGGCTACCGGGACCGCACTGACCAGGCTGGCGGCTGAGATCGTCGAGGATCGCGCCGCATTGCTGGACATCATGGCCGCGCTCGGCATCCCGGTCCAGCGCCTGAAGTCTTACGCGGCCTGGGCGGCGGAGAAGCTCGGGCGCCTCAAGTTCAACGGTCATCTGCTGCGTCGATCGCCGCTGAGCGGCCTGGTCGAACTGGAGGCGCTGCGGCTCGGCGTGGAGGGCAAGGCAGTGGCGTGGCGCACCTTGCGCGAACTGGCCGACCACGACCGCCGTCTCGATGCAGGGCGCCTCGACGACCTGCTCGTCCGGGCTCACCGGCAGATCAACACCTTGGAGGAGCTGCGGGTGCTAACGGCTACCAAAATTTTCACCCAGCGGAGGAGGGACCGAAGATAAGACGTGGCGAGCCGGGGTAGCGGCCCCGATGACCAACGCAACGTCTTGACCAACCGGCAGGGTCGCCCCGTCTACGTTCGACTATTCCGATGTGGCGGTGGAGGGTCGGCAGACCCAGGTCCGACGCGCGCCGAAGCTGTCGCACTCCTTGACATAACTCGCTGTCCAGGTAACTTCGTGTAACGTTTTGCCCCGGTATCGTTGCCCGACGGAGCGATGCTGCGCTAACCGCCCATCTCGCCGAAGGGGCTCGGCCATGCACGGTGTCTCTCTGCCCGGTCGTCGACTCGTCCTGCTTGTGGTGATGAGCCTTGCCCTCGTCCTGCCGGGGGTGGCGTTCGTGGCGGTACCGCAAGCCGATGCCGCCGCGGAGGTACACACCACGACCGTGCGGTACGGCCCGCTGCCACTTCCGCCCTATCTCGGTGGGGGCGGCGGGCACAGTGGACACGGCGGGCAGATGATGACTTATGCGGCTCCGACGTATGACATGCCCTGTCGGGATTGCTACATCACCGGCATCCAACCGGACCTGGTTTATGCCGATGGGACGCAGGCAAATCATCACACCGGCGCGATGTTGCATCACGTGGTGGTGTTCGACCCCTCGAAGAGCGATTCCACCTGCGGGCGCCAGGGTGTCGGGCTGCTGACCGGCCAGCGAATCTTCGCCGCCGGCAACGAACGCACCGGAGCGCACCTGCCTGCCGGCTACGGATATCACCTCGGTGCCAAGCCACTCGGTGCGGTGGCCGAGCTGATGAACATGTCGGCGCAACCCCAGCGGGTCTACGTCACCATGACGATCAGCTGGGTCGACGCCGCCAATGCCCAACTGAAGGAACTCACCCCGCTGTGGTTGGACATCGACAACTGCGGTGACTCGCAGTACACGATTCCGGCGGGTCCCTCGCACACGACCTCGACGTGGACCTCCACCCTGACCGGGGACATTGTCGCCGCCGGCGGGCACGTTCACGATCAAGGTGTCTCCATCACGCTGTCCAATACCACCCGCAACGAGACGATCTGTGAATCGGTCGCCGGCTATGCCACCGGCTCGCACCACGAGGGCCATGTCCAGTCGATGAGCACCTGCGTCGGCGATCCGATCGCTACCGTGCGCAAGGGCGAGGACCTCACGATCGACAGCTACTACCACGCGCACGAGCCCGATGACACCGTGATGGGCATCATGTTGGTTTATGTGCACGAGATTCCCGCGTGAGCGCCCGGGAGACGGCCCCGCGCCCGACTGCGCCGGAATGAATTAGCCGGCCACCCTGGTCCAGGGGGTGCTGGCAGCGTTGAGCAGGTCGGCTCCCCCGGGGGCCATGGTCAGCGCGACCAGGGCGGCGGAGATGCGTTCGAGGGGCAACGCGAAGTCCACGCAGCCGGTGGTCAGGGCGCTGGTCGGCATGCTGGGGGCGCGGGCGGTGGCGGGATCCTGCACGAGTACCCGCCCACCGGAGCCCTTGACCATCTTGATCCCTTCGGTGCCGTCGCGCAGCATGCCGGTGAGGACGACCGCGAGTACTGAACGGCCCCACACGGTGGCGAGGCTGCGCAGCAGCACATCGCCAGGGTAAAGATCCCGATTCTCGGGCAGCACCAGCCGCCCGAACGGATCGAGGCGGGCCGGGCACCCGCCACCGGGGAGCACCACCACGCCCGGGGAATGCACCGACGACCCGTGTTCGGCGGTGCGGACCGGCAATGCGGTGCGCTGGGCCAGCAAGGGGGCCAGCCGATCCTCCCCGAGTTCTCGCCGCCGGTGCTGAACGATGAGCACCGCGGCGGGGAAATCTGCGGGTAACCCGCTCAAGACTGCCGACACGGCGGCGAGTCCGCCCAGGGAGGCCAGCACGGCCACCACTCGAGACCCATTTCCGGGGCTCTGCGGTCTACCTGACACAGCCTCCATGCTACGGCTTTGTCATTCTTGCTGACCCATGAGTTCCTGGCCCAGATGCTGAGCCTGCGTCGCCCCACGGTGTCGGAGATAGCTCATCGACTGCAGGAGCAGGGCCTCATCCGCTACCGCCGGGGCATGGTCACGATCACCGATCGGGCGGGCATGGAGCGCAAAACCTGCCCCTGCTACCAGATCGTCAAGACCGAGCTGGAGCGCGTCGCCCAGGGTCAGTGACTAAGATCATGCGTGACCGGTTGACGCACGTGCGGGGTAACCCGTTCGGAGGGCGAGATGACGATGCTCGACTTGGAGCTGGAGATCGGCCGCAGCACAGGCGGCAGCTACCCCGTGGTCGCCCGTGTCGGTGGGCAGGTGGCCACCTCGCGGTTGCCGGTGACCTCCACCCCGCTCGCGCATCCGCTCGGCGCGGTCAGCAGCGCGGTACGGGCGTCGGCGGCGGCGCCGCGCCCGGCGGCGACCGAGGACGAGCCGCCGGTGCGGGACTGGGGCGGGCAGTTGTTCGAGGCGCTGATCACCGGCGACGTGCGGGACCTGTACCTAGCCGGTCGGAAGCGCTCTCACGAGCAGGGCGCCGCGATGCGGCTGGTGTTGCGGGTACGTCCGGCGGAGCTGGCTCGGTTGCCCTGGGAGTTCCTCGCCGATCCCGACGAGCAGGACTATCTCGGTGTGGGCCTGACACTACTGCGCCATCCTGAGGTGCTGGCGTCCCGCCAGCCGCTGCAGGTTGCTGCTCCACTGCGGATCCTGGGCATGGTCGTCCGCTCCGATGACCAGCAGGATGGTGGGGAAGCGCGGCAGCGACTGGGCGCGGCGCTAGCCGGTTGGGAACGTGCGGGTGTCGTGCAGCTGGGATGGGTGGCCGGGCAGACCGCCGCCGCTCTGCAGGACGCCCTGAACGAGGGTCCCTGGCACGCGTTCCATCTCGCTGGTCCCGGTATCGACGACTTCAGCCCGCTGCTCATCGACCACCACACACTGCGGCTTGTCCTGTTCAACGTCTGCGGGAGAGAGGACACCTCGTCGGATCAAGTTGTCGCGGCTGCCACAGCGTTGACCCGGCAGGGCATGCCGGCGGTCGTGGCCATGCAGTTCGAGATCAGTGACCTGGCGGAGAGCCGGTTCGCGCAGGCGCTGTATCACAGTGTGGCCACCGGCCTCCCGGTGGACATCGGGGTGCTACGCGGCCGGCGCGCAGTGCGTCTGGCCAAGAAGGACACCCTGGAATGGGGCACGCCGGTGCTGTACCTGCGGGCTCCCGAAGCGCCCCTCTTCCAGGGCCCCGCCGCACCAGCCGACCAGCCCAGTACACCGGAACCGGAGAGTCGCTACGCGCAGGCGTTGGACGCGTTCTGGACCGGGCAATGGGACCAGGCCGCCGAATTGTTGCGGAAAGTCCTCGCCGACCGCCCGGACCACCCGGACGCTGCCGCCAAGCTGGAACAGGCCTGTCAGGAGCGGGACCTGGCCGCCCGTTACGCCGAGGCGTGCGCGGCCGCTGACGCCGAGGACTGGGAGGAGGCCATCGCGGGATTCGCGGCGGTGGCCGATGCCGATCCCACCAAGGTGGAGGTGCACGACCGGCTGGCCGACGCCCGCCGCCAACAAGAGGCCGCAGCCCTGCGGGCACAGGCCCGCCAAGAGGTATCCGACCCGATACCGTCATCGCCCCTGCTGGTCCCGCACCCCAAGACCAGGCGGATCCTGCATATCCGCAAGGAGGTCAACGCGGTCACCTTCAGCCCGAACGGTGGTTTGCTGGCCACCGCCGGGAGCAAGAACGTCGCGCAGATTTGGGACACCACCGGAAGAGAAGTCCTGAGCGTGGGCTCCAAGGCATGGCGGCGCACCATGGAGGGGGTGGTGTTCAGCCCGGACGGGTGGTGGCTGGCCACGGCCAGCGACGACAGCACGGCGCGGATCTGGGACGCCACCAGCGGGGACGAACTGCTCAAGGTCACCCACGATGCTCAGGTGTGGGGGGTGGCGTTCAGCCCGGACGGACGCCGGCTGGCCACCGCCAGCGACGATTGCACCGCGCGGATCTGGGACGCCACCAGCGGAGACGAACTACTCAAGGTGACCCACGACAACTGGGTCCGGGACCTGGCGTTCAGTCCGGACGGGCGCTGGCTGGCCACCGCCGGGGTCGATCGGACCGCCCGGATCTGGGATACCGCCGACGGCGAGGAACTCGTGACGGTCACGCATGACGGTCTGGTGGTGGGGGTGGCGTTCAGCCCGGACGGGCGCTGGCTGGCCACTGCTAGTGATGATCACACCGCTGGGGTGTGGGACATCGTGAGCGGAGCGCAGCTCGCTACGTTGGCCCATGACAAGCCGGTACGGGGGGTGGCGTTCAGCCCGGACGGTCGTTGGCTGGCCACTGCTGGTGATGACCACACCGCTCGAACCTGGGCCGTCAGCAGCGGACAGCAACTGGCTACGTTGACCCATGACAAGCCGGTACGGGGGGTGGCGTTCAGCCC
>JBOHHD010000092.1:0-2395 GCA_050700515.1 Pseudonocardiaceae bacterium | reverse complement strand
GAGCTTTACACCGCCGGCAGGTGCCTTTTCCACCGCGCATCCTCCAGCCGCAGGTCGACCACCGGACGAGCCCCGCGACCGCCGCAAGAGGCGAGCCTCGGTGAGGTTCCACGGTGACGACCTCTGGACGGGGGGCTGGTCGGCAGGACCGGACGATGCGATCCGGGCTGGAGCGACGAAAACGAAGTAGGCATCGCCGCGGCTACGCAAGCCCACCACCGGCACCCGACACCACCGGCTCACCTCATACAAACCCGACATCCAGAACCCACACCATCCCAACGGACACCGCAAGCATGTGACACCACCAGTCCATGCACGCAGCAAACGCACTCTCATGCCGCGAGTTGCTCGCTGGTGCCGTGGTGCTCGTCCCGGCTCGCCGAGGTGCAGACGACGCACACAGACCGAAGTGAGCACAGTGACAACCAAGGGGTGACAATCAAAAACTATGCGCATGACCCGGGTCAGTCGTCACCTCAATGCCCCGCGCGCCAGCGTGTACCGCGCGCTGATCGATGCGGAGTCGGTGGCGCGGTGGAAGGTACCGACTGGCATGACCTGTCAGGTGCACACCTTCGACGGCCGTGCGGGCGGCACGTTCCGGATTTCGCTCACCTACGACGCGCCGAACCAGGCGGGCAAGACGAGCGCGCACACCGACACCTACCAAGGCCGTTTCCTGACGCTGGTGCCGAACGAAGTGGTCGTAGAGGTCGACGAGTTCGACACGGCCGATCCCGCCCTGCGTGGCAAGATGACAATCACGATCACCCTCGCCGACGCAGACGGCGGCACAGATCTCGTGGCGGTACACGACGGCCTGCCACCCGGAGTGTCGATCACGGACAACGAGACCGGCTGGCACGAGGCGCTCGCCAGGCTCGCCACGCTCGTCGAGACATCCCCCGCCTAGCGGAGCCGGCAGGACTACTCGGCCACACCCTCACGCCACCAAACCCAGGATGCGCACCCATGCCGATGAGCGTATGTGCTGGTGGCGTTGGGGAAGAGTGGTGACAGCTGGCCTGGGACAGCAGGTAGATCATCGGCCCGGTGAGTACGAGCACTCCGGCGATGCCTGATCGCTGGTCGTGTGCGTGTACCAGCGCGATCTGGGATCGTTTTGCCAAGGTTGATGACGGGTACCCGAACGCCCACGGCAGCGCCGCTGGGCGTGAGCTCTGGTGTTGCGCCCGGCTTGACGGGACGTTCGTCGGCCCGTACCTCGAAGGAGAGATCAGCATGGCAGACGACGATCAGGCCCAGGCAGCGTTCGACACCTTCGTCCAGCTGTGGACCACCGGAACCACCGGGGGGCGGCGCGCGCCTGTGCTGCGTCGTCCCGACGAGGTGGGGCTGGACTATGCGGACGTCACCTTCCCCTCGAGGGACGGGGTTCCGCTGGAGGGGTGGTTCATCCCGGCGGACTCGGACAAGCTGATCATCCACAATCACTTCCTGCCCGGGAACCGCTACGGATACCCGGGCCATCTGCCCGAGTTCGGGGGGCTGGGTGGTTTCGAGGTGAGCTTTCTGCCCGAATACAAGGCACTGCACGACGCCGGGTACAACGTCTTGGCCTACGACATGCGCAACCATGGCTTGAGCGGGCAGGGCAATGGGGGGATCGCCGGTATCGGTCTGCTCGAATACCGCGACGTGATCGGCTCCCTGCGCTACGCGGCCTCGCGCCCGGACACCCAGGACATGCGCAAGGTCCTGCTCTCGGTGTGTCTGGGCGCTGACTCGACGGCCGTGGCCTGGTCCAAGTACCCCGAAGAGTTCTCCGAGATCCAAGCCATGGTCATGCTGCAGCCGGTTTCCGGGCCCTACATCGTCGAGGAGTTCGTCAAGGCCATCGGCATGCCCGACGGCTATGCCAAGTTCGACCAGGCCGTGCATGAGCGGACCGGATTTCACCTGGCCGAGCAGTCCCCCCTCGAACACGTCAAGTCTGTCTCGGTCCCCACGCTCGTCGCCCAGGTACACCACGACACCATGACTCGACCTGAAGACGTCCAGTCGATCTTCGACGCCCTACCCGTCGCCGACAAAGAGCTGCACTGGATCGAGGGCACCGACCGCCGCTTCGATGGCTACAACTACTTCGGCACCCACCCCGAGATCCCGATCAACTGGTTCAACAAACACCTCAAATGACCCGACACCACCACCACACCCACACAGACCCAAGGCGCCCACGGCACTCAGAGCATCAATCAGGGCGGGTGGCGCGGGACTGGCGGAGGACTTTGGTGATCACGCGGGGCGTGGCCAGCACGGTAGGTTTGCTGATCATGTTTTGTACCCGCAGGAAACGGGTCGCTACGTCCAGGTCGGTGGGGAGGAGATCCAGCAGGTGATTCAGGTACCAGCGGGTCAGGCGCGCCGA
>JBOHHD010000091.1:0-1777 GCA_050700515.1 Pseudonocardiaceae bacterium | reverse complement strand
CGGCCGAAATCGAGTCTGTGCTGACGCGCCATGAGTCGGTCGCCCAGGTGAGGGTCGTCGCCCGTGCGGACGAGGTCGGGAAGCGGCGACTGATCGCCTACGTCGTCCCAGTGGTCGGGGCGTGCTCCGGCTGGAGCGACGTGCGCGAGCAGGAGCAGGTCGATGAGCGGAAAGGGCTGTATGAACTGCTGTATCAGGCGTCGGATTCGAGCGGCTACGGCGAAGGATTCGCCGCGAATTCCAGCTATGACGGGCAGCCGATTCCGTTGGAGGACCTGCGCGCGTGGCGTGACGCCACCGTTGAGCAGATCCGGCGCCTTCGGCCGCGCCGAGTATTAGAAATCGGTGTCCGTAGCGGGCTGATTCTGTCCGAGGTCGCATCCGCATGCGAGACGTACTGGGGTGCTGACGTTTCCGAGGAGGCGATCGTCGCGCTGCGGCGCCGGACAGCCGAGGTCGGACTCGCTGAACGTGTCGAGCTGCGGGTGCAGCCGGCCCACGACGTGACCGATCTTCCGGATGGATTCTTTGACACGGTGATCATTAACTCTTTGGTGCAGCATTTCCCCAGCGTCGACTACCTCATTGACGTGCTGCGCAAGGTAGTGAACCTGCTGATACCCGGTGGTGCGGTATTCGTCGGCGATGTACGCAACCTGCGGCTGCTGCGCTGTCTGCGTGCAGCGGTGGAATTGCACCGCATCGGTACCCACCCGACCCCAGCAGAGCTCCCAGCCATACGCTTCTCCGTCGAAGCGGCCGTGGCTTGGGAACGTGAGCTGCTGCTCGACCCAGATTTCTTCCCCGCTCTCCGGCATCTGATTCCCGACATCGGTGGTGTGGACCTACGCATCAAGCGGGCCCTATGTCATAACGAGTTCAGCCGCTACCGCTACGATGTGGTGCTGCGAAAAGTGCCTTCACCACCATCGCCCGAGCCTGCGCCGGAACTGAACTGGGGAACGGAGATCGACGGGCTTGAGGGACTGACCGAGCACCTCACCCTGCGACGGCCCGCCAAGCTGCGTATCGTCGGGATACCCAACGCCCGACTCGCCAGCGATCTCAGCGCCCTGCGCGAACTCGGCGAGGAATCCGCGCTCGGTGCGGCACTGCGTACCCCCGATGGCGGGAACCCGGCCAACGCCATGATGGACCCCGAGGCGTTGCACGAGCTCGGCGCGGGGCTTGGCTACCGAGTTGTGACGACATGGTCAGGTGAGCGCGACGACGGTAGCGTCGATGTCGAGTTCGCCGACGCCCGGGCCGATACCGAGTTCGGTGAAATATACCGCCCGGCGCGCAACAGGTCGATCAGGTCGCTGGGGAATAGCCCTGCCGTCTTCCCAGCTACCGGTGCGCTGCTCAAGTCGTTGCGGTCGCATGCGACGCGGTGGCTGCCGGCGCACATGGTGCCTGCCGCGTTCGTCCCACTGCCTTGGCTGCCGGTACTGCCCAACGGCAAGTTGGACCGGGCAGCACTACCAGCTCCCGACTTCGGCGCATTGAGCACTGGACACCGGCCCCGCAGCGCCCGGGAAGAGCTGCTCTGTGAGCTGTACGCCGAGGTCCTCGGCGTACCCGCGACAGGTATCAACGACGACTTCTACGCCCTCGGCGGGGACAGCATCGTGTCCATCCAGCTGGTCATCCGGGCACGTCAGGTCGGGCTGGTCATCACGCCTCGACAGGTCTTCACCCATCGCACAGTTGCCGAGCTTGCGCCCCTGGCCACCGCCGTGGCCGACACGGTCGCCGAACCACCGGAGGTCGGCAT
>JBOHHD010000090.1:0-2982 GCA_050700515.1 Pseudonocardiaceae bacterium | reverse complement strand
TGCTATAGCAACCAACGCCACTCACGGGGCACGAAGCGCCACGTCCTGCGGGTCGAAGCGCTGGTCCGCCACTATCCGGTGGTGAAGGGCACGATCCTGCGACGGCGGGTCGGCACCGTGCGGGCCGTCGACGGCATCTCCTTCGAGTTGCGCGAACAGGAGACGCTGGGCCTGGTCGGTGAATCCGGTTGCGGCAAGACCACCACACTGATGGAAATCCTCAATCTGGCACCACCCGCGGAGGGGCGGATCGAGGTACTCGGCACCGATGTGTCCGCGCTGGATCGGCGACGCCGCAAGGAACTGCGCCGGGATATGCAGGTGGTGTTCCAGGATCCGGTGTCCGCGCTCGACCCACGGCTGCCGGTGCTCGACGTGCTCGCCGAACCACTGAGCACCCATGGAGTGGCTGCCGAGGAGATCCGGCGCCGGGTTCCGGAGTTGCTGCGGCTGGTCGGACTGCGCCCGGAACATGCGAGTCGCTATCCAGGAGAATTCTCCGGAGGGCAACGCCAACGCATCGGAATCGCCCGGGCACTGGCGTTGGAGCCAAAGGTGCTGGTCTTGGACGAGCCGGTCTCCGCGCTCGACGTCTCGATTCAGGCCGGCGTGATCAACCTGCTCGAGGAGCTGCAGGACCGCCTCGGCCTGGCGTTCCTCTTCGTCGCGCACGACCTCGCCGTGGTGCGCCACATCGCCGACCGGGTCGCCGTGATGTACCTGGGCAAAATCGTGGAGATCGGCACCGTCGACGCGGTGTACGGTGCGCCCCGGCATCCGTACACCCAGGCGCTGCTCTCGGCGATTCCGATTCCCGACCCGGCCAAGGAGCGCACCCGGAAACGAGTCCTGCTGACCGGTGATCTCCCCAGCCCGGCCGAAGTGCCCTCGGGCTGCCGGTTCCGTACCCGCTGCCTGCGCTACGCCGCACTGAAACCTGAATTGCAGCTGCGTTGCGAGCAGGAAGAGCCCTCGCGCGAACCCCACGGCGAAGCCGGTCACGAAGCTGCCTGCCATTATGCCGAAGCCCGCCCAGTGCTATGACAACAGTGCTATAACACCAGGCACGAGGTAACCGACGTTTCAGGGAAGGGATGGCAAATGCGCAAACGGTTGTTGGTGGTACCGGTCGCTGTTCTGGCGCTGGTGCTGGCGAGCTGCGGTGGGGGCAGGGGTGGCGGAAACGCACAGGGCGGACCAGCCCCCCAGGCCGGAGCCATCGACATCGGGGCGGCACCGGTCGACACATTGCGCGATGGAGGTACGTTCCGGTGGCCCATCAGCGCATATCCGGTCACCTTCAACTACAACCATCTTGACGGGCCTAACCGCAACCACCGGGACGTACTCGAAGCGATGATCCCGTTCATCTTTCCCGCCCAGCCCGACGGCACAGTGCAGGCCAACGACGCCTATCTCGTGTCCGCCGAGCTGACCAGTACCGATCCCCAGGTGGTGACCTACACCTTGCGCAACGAGGCCACCTGGAGCGACGGCACACCGATGACCTGGCAGGACTTCCGCGCCCAGTGGCAAGCCCTCAATGGCAGCAACCCGGCGTTCGAAATCGCCTCAAGCACGGGCTACACCGATATCGCGTCAGTCGAGCGGGGCAGCACCGACAAACAAGCAGTGGTGACCTTCGCGAGATCTTTCTCGGACTGGCAGAGCATCTTCGACCCGCTGTATCCGGCATCGACCAACTCCAATCCGGAGGTGTTCAACAACGGCTGGAAGCAAGGGTTGCCCGTGACAGCGGGCCCTTTCAAGGTGGAGCAGATCGACCAGACGGCCAAGACAATCACGGTGGTGCGCGACGAGAATTGGTGGGGACCTAGGCCTCGCCTGGAGCGTATCATCTATCGCACGATCCCGAACGAGGCACAGTTCGATGCGCTCGCCAACAATGAGATCGAATTTATCGATATCGGCCCCGATGTCAATAGCTACACCCGGGCGCAGAGCGCCGCCGGGGTACAGGTGCGCCAAGCACTCGCACCCAACTACCGGCACATCACCTTCAACGGCCGGGACGGCACCATCCTCGCCGACCAGCAACTGCGCATCGCGATCCAGAAGGGCATCAACCGACAGGCCATCGCCCAGGCGCAGATCGGCCGGATCGTGCCCGATGCCACCCCGCTGGGCAACCACATCTTCGTGCAGGGCCAGCAGGGCTATCAGGACAACTCCCAGGTTGTGAGCTACGACTCGGCGGAGGCGTCGAGGATGCTCGACGAGCTCGGCTGGATCCGGGAGGGTCAGAACACCCGACGCAAGGACGGCCGGGAGCTGGTGATCCGGGACGTGATCCCGACCCAGACTCCGACCAGCGAGCAGGAAGCCAGGCAGGTGCAGCAATTCCTCGGCGAGCTCGGTGTGAAGGTCGATATCACCTCGGTGCCGGTGGGTGACTTCTTCGAGAAGTACGTCAACCGCGGCGATTTCGACATCACCCACTTCTCCTGGATCGGGGTGCCCTTCCCCGTTTCCTCCAAGAGCTCGATCTACGGCACCAGGGGTGATACCCAGCAGAACTTCGGTGGTATCGGCAATGACACCATCAACGACCTGTTCGCCGCGGCGACCCGCGAGCTGGATCCGGCACGCAAGATCGAGCTGGCCAACCAGATCGATCAGCAGATCTGGCAGGCCGGGCATTCGCTGACGTCCTACCAGCGCCCGGACGTGGTCGCCGTACGGGAGGGCGTCGCGAACTTCGGGGCATTCGGCTTCGCCGACCCCAGCTACACCGAGATCGGCTTCACCCGGTGACGGGCCGCACCCGCCCCGGCCGCAGCCGTGCGCTGCGGTACGGGGCGGGTGCGTCCGCGCTGGTCCTGGTGGTCTGCACGCTCATCGCGGGGCTGTCCGTAGGGACGCTGAGTACCGTCGGCCCGCGGGTGTCCGCCGCCACCGCCCGTGGCCAGGGCGAGGTGGTCCACGCTGCCGGTTACACAGTCGACGTCCGCTGGTCGGCAC